>QAKR01000003.1 GCA_003343705.1 Clostridiales bacterium
CTTGATGACGGGGGCGCTTCCCATTTTGTAAAAGTGGTTAAAGAAATACGTGCTGAGCTTCCGGGTTCTGTAATAGAGCTGCTTATTCCCGACCTTCAGGGTAAAAAAGAGGCTTTAGCCCTTATCCTTGAAGAAAAACCGGAGATCTTTTCTCATAATGTTGAAACTGTTCCTCGTCTATATGAAACAGTTCGCCCTCAGGCCAACTACAAACGCTCTCTGGATGTTTTAGCATATGCCAAAGAGTATAACCCAGAGCAGGTAACAAAAACGGGCATAATGGTCGGTTTAGGCGAAACACCTGAAGAAGTTTATTCTGTTATGGATGATTTAATTAATATAAAATGTGATATATTAACTATAGGTCAATATTTGCGTCCGTCAAAACAACATATAGAGCTTGCAGAGTATGTAACACCGGCTCAATTTGACGAGTATGCAAAAATCGGTAAAGAAAAAGGTTTTAAATATGTATTTTCCGCACCTTTGGTAAGAAGCTCTTATCATGCCGCGGAAGCGTATGATGCAGCGAGGGAAAAATGATTTATATCCATTCAAATTCAACAGAAGCAGCATATTACTTCGCAGTTGAAGAATATTTAATGACTCAAAAAAAATTCGACGATACTGTTTTTATGTTTTGGCGTACCGCACCTACAATAATGATAGGAAGCGGTCAGGTCACTCAAAACGAAATAAATAAACAGTACGTCGAAAATAACAATGTGACACTTGTTCGCCGTCAAAGCGGCGGTGGTGCAATATATACCGATATGGGAGGCTGGCAGTTCACTTATGTTCTGCCCAGGAAAAATGCTGAAATTCCGGAATTTCGTGTTACTGGGAAGGATATTCTAAATGCGTTGATCACGCTTGGAATTGATGCACAGTTTAATGATAGAAACGATATTCTTGTAGGTTCTCGTAAAATATCGGGAAACGCAAGGCATTTGAATTCCGGTTATATATTGCACCACGGTTCGCTGTTATATAATACGGATATAGAAGCAATGGTATCATCTCTTACTCCGGATCCTGAAAAGCTTATATCAAAGGGAATTCAATCTGTCCGTCAACGTGTTTGTAATATTTCGGAAATTGTACAGTTTGAAGATTTTGAACAGGCAATACTTTCCGAAATACTTAAGAATTATAATTTTTATGAATTATCTGAAGAAGACGAACGAGAAATTCAGAAAATAGCAAACAAAAAATATCGTTCGGATGAATGGACTTATAGTGTAGAATAGCTTTTATTTTAAAATCTTTATTTTTAATTTTTAAAGGCTTTATTAATTAAGAAAAACTTTTATAAGAATTATTAAATTAATATTTTAGGATTATTTTTTCAATTGCACTTTCTTCTACAAGGGTTTTACCGTGCTCTGCAATAAAAAGAGGATCAAGGTTAGTACGTTCGCCGTATTCAAGAAGTTCTTCTAAAAATTTGCGTGCAAAGCTTATATCGGAAATAATTTCAAAATATAAATAATATTCTTTATTGAAATAAAAAAGTTTACTGCGCTCAAGTTTATTTGCTAAAGGCTCAAATAATTGACAACCGTCTAAAAGTTCGTTAACGGAATCAAATTTAATGGTTTGGCACAAGAACTCTTCTCCGTTTTCTGTTTCAATGGGAATTCGCGAAAGGTAAATCGTAACTGTTCCGTTGTTCCCTCTGTGAGCTTCAACGAGCAGCCTGGCATTGCCGACAGAGAAACCAACCTGCCTGTTAGCTGTTTTTATTATTTTTTCACATAACTTACGTGTATTTTGGTCGCTGTAATTCATCGAAGCGTATGTAACTCCATACTCACGCTGTTCGTTTTTATCTACGACGACCTTTATTTTATCGTTATTTATCTGTTCAATAGTCATAATATCCTCCGAAGTTTTTCTCATTAATATTATATAAAAATTTCAGAGATTTGACAATACAAAAAAAATGGTTTAATTAGAAGAATTTGAGAGGTGTTTAATTTGAAAATTACTGTTGTGGGCTGTGGCCGCTGGGGTTCTTTTATTGCTTGGTATTTAAATAAAACCGGGCATTCTATAACAACCTACGGAATACCAGGTGAACCTACCTTCGACGCGTTTGTGAATAACCGTACAAACGGAATCGTTACATTTGGTGATGAAATTAATTTATCTTCAGACCCTGAAAAGAGTCTTACAGAAGCGGATGCTGTTGTTATTTCAATCAATTCACAGAATTTACGTTCTTTTTTAACCGAAAACGGTAAGTATATCAGCAAGGATAAAATTATTATTCTTTGTATGAAAGGTTTGGAAATTGATACAGGCAAACGCCTTACCGAAATTGTTGAAGAATTTTTACCTGAAAATAAAGTTGCAATATGGGTTGGCCCCGGTCATCCGCAGGAATTTGTACTGGGATATCCGAATTGTATGGTAATAGACAGTAAAGATCAGGAGCTTGTAACGATGCTTGTTTCTGAGTTTTCAAGTTCTTTAATTCGTTTTTATTACGGTACGGACTTGATAGGTAATGAAGTCGGTGCTGCTTCAAAAAATGTTATCGGAATTGCAGCCGGGATACTTGACGGCCTCTCGCGTTCATCGTTAAAAGGTGCACTTATGTCGCGTGGTACACGTGAAATAGCCCGGCTTATAAAAGCCATGGGTGGCAATGAAATGACTGCATACGGGCTTTCTCATTTAGGGGATTATGAAGCTACGGTGTTCTCCAAATACAGCCACAACAGAATGTTTGGTGAAACACTTGTAAAAGGTGAGAAGTATACTTCTTTGGCAGAAGGTTATTATACCGTAAAAGCTATGATGACGCTCAAAGACAAGTATTCTGTTGAGCTTCCTATTTGCGAAGCTGTTTACAACACTATTTACAACGGTACGGATATTAATAGTTCAATGGCTGAACTTTTTATGCGATCTGTAAAGAATGAGTTTTAATAAAATATTATAACTTTAGGGCTATATCAAGATAATGATATAGCCCTAAAGTTATATAATAAATAAAATTCCTCCGGATCGCAAAGCGATAATCCGGGGGAATAAATCAAAATATTATTTATCTTTTCCCAATAAAGACAGAATAGTGTTTTTACCGTAAACGCTTTCCCAGTCAACATTGAAATCATCAATGGCATACTGTGTAAGCGGATGATATACAAGCTGTTCGTAAAGAGACGGATTTAATGTAACAGCATGTCCGCCTACAAGCGCAATTTTATGAATCTGCTCAACTGTTTTAAAACTTGCGGCAAGCACTTTGCTTGGCAAATTATGCATTTTAAGCAGATCTACGATCTCGCCTACGACATGAACTCCGTCGCTTACGATATTATCAAGTCTGTTAACGTAAGGTGCAACAAAGTCAGCCCCTGCCTTAGCGGCGATTAATGCTTGTTGTTGGGTGAAAATGGCTGTTTCTGTAACTTTTATACCCATTTTCTTAAGCTCTTTTGTAGCTTTAAGCCCTTCATCGGATATAGGAATTTTTATATAGAAATTGCCTCCCACGAATTCATTAAGCGCAACAGCTTCGTTTATTATATCTTTAGCTGTATCTGCTTTTGTTTGAATGTGGAACATTTTGTCCGGACCTATAATATTTCTAATGGACTTAATAAGAGTAGCAAAATCTGTATGCTCTTTTGAAATAATTGTAGGGTTTGTTGTTACTCCGTCAATAGGGAAAAATTCAACGCATC
The DNA here is from genome assembly GCA_003343705.1 of Clostridiales bacterium. Classification (GTDB taxonomy): domain Bacteria; phylum Bacillota; class Clostridia; order Oscillospirales; family UBA644; genus QAKR01. Next base: position 3,699 of record QAKR01000003.1, read on the forward strand.
TTTTTATTTTTTCAATATCTGCGCTGTCGATGATGTATAACATAGTACATCCTCCTTTTATATGCTAATAAAAGAGGCAGCCGCAAGCTGCCTCTTTATATTTTGTATTATCAGCCGAGTTCGGCAAAGTATTTAATTGTTCTTACCATCTGGCTTGTGTAAGAGTTTTCATTATCGTACCAAGAAATTACTTGAACCTGTGAAAGACCGTTCTCAAGGTTTATAACCATTGTTTGAGTAGCATCAAACAAAGAACCGTAAGTCATGCCGATAACGTCGGAAGAAACGATTTCATCTTCGTTGTAGCCGAAAGAAGCAGAAGCAGCTTTTTTCATTGCAGCGTTGATATCGTCAACTGAAACAGTGCCTTTAACAACAGCTGTAAGAATTGTTGTTGAACCTGTAGGAACGGGAACTCTCTGTGCAGCTCCGATGAGCTTACCTTTAAGTTCGGGAATTACAAGTCCGATAGCTTTTGCAGCGCCTGTAGAGTTAGGAACTATATTAACAGCAGCAGCTCTTGCTCTGCGAAGGTCGCCTTTTCTGTGGGGGCCGTCGAGAACCATTTGGTCGCCTGTGTAAGCATGGATTGTAGCCATGATACCGCTCTGGATAGGAGCGAGGTCGTTAAGAGCTTTAGCCATAGGAGCAAGGCAGTTTGTTGTGCAGGAAGCTGCAGATATAATTTTATCTTCTTTTGTAAGAATGTTTTCATTAACGCTGAAAACGACAGTGGGAAGATCGTTGCCTGCAGGTGCGGAAATAACAACTTTCTTTGCGCCGGCATCAATATGAGCTTGAGCTTTGTCTTTTGAAGTATAGAAACCTGTACATTCAAGAACAACATCTACATCAAGTTGGCCCCAAGGAAGATTTTTTGCATCCTTTTCGGAATATATTGTTATTTTTTGACCGTCAACTGTGATTGAGTTTTCATCACAGGAAACTTCGTGATTGTATCTGCCTTGTGCTGAGTCATATTTTAAAAGATGCGCAAGCATTTTAGGATCTGTAAGATCATTGATAGCAACTACTTCATAACCTTCTGTTTCAAACATTTGTCTGAATGCTAAACGACCTATGCGGCCGAAACCGTTAATTGCGACTTTTACCATTTTATATTTCCTCCTAAAAAAATTTTTTAAAACTATTGAAATTCATATAAATATATTCTATACTATAAATGTGACAATTAATGGAACGTATGTTAAATTAATAACAAACAGCATGTAGAAAATAGCAAAAAAAAAGACAATCTATTAGTATAATATAGCTAAAAGGAGAGGAAAAATGGTAGAACTAAAAGAAAACATCGAACAAGTATGCGAAACGTTAGAAAGATCGTCATATCCAGAAATCCTTGTAGACTCTGAGCTAAATGTTGTTTTTGCAAATTCTTCGTCCAAAAAGTTTTATGGTCTTGTGGGGCGACGTGACGGAATAAAAGAAATGTTAGGAGCACTAAATGTTCAAACGGTTTTAGATGTGCTTGAGAAAAAAACTGTATTTCGTATGGAAACAGATAACACCGTTTATAGGGTGTTTACATTTTTTAAATTATTATTTGAAGATGGGGATAATTATATTTCAGTTAAAATTGAAGATGATTTTAATTTCGCAACAAGATGTGGTAAAACTTTATCCACAAAAGCTTTTATTGATATAGTCCGTGATGAATTAAATATTCCCGCATCAGATATTTATACTAATATCTTATTTCTTAAAAGAAAGTTAGAGAGTTTTAAAGAAATTTTACCCTACATAGAACATTTAGAGCGTTCGGTTTATAAATTAAGAAGAGGTATTACTAATATAAATGTTATGCTCAATGCTGTTGAAAGTGTTTGTTTTGAAAAGAAGGAAATTTTCTGTTTAACAGCTGCTTTGGAAAATATATCTAAAAAACTTTCATTGAAAATTGAGAAGACTGATGTGGAGTATCCGTTAACACTATTAGGAATGTCTGTTTTTGTTAAAATTATAATGGACTGTATGAATTTTTTATATGAACAGCCTTCTCTGCCGTCTGAAAAGATACGTGCACAAGTAACAGATAAAGGCACACATTGGTGCGTAACACTAATGAGGCGATATAATCCACTTTATGAAGACGGAAAAGAATGTAAGCCTTTTATAAACCCAAGTAACCTCTTATGTACAAACCTTACGGCAGTAAAATTTTTAATAGAAAATAACGGTGGTAATATTCTTATTTCAAAATTTGCAAAAGAAATAAGGGTTAATTTATCTTTTCCAAAATTATTTTCTCGTGATGTAGGTGCGATGGTAATGGAACCTGACGGCAATATTATTGATTATTTAATAAATAATGTCTACGCTGCAGATTATGCTTATATGAAAGAGCTTTCGGGGGAATAATAACCTCGTAAGAGGTGAGTTTGTGGCTATAATATTCATACGTACTTTAATTTTTTATATTATAACAATTTTTGCATTACGTGTTATGGGAAAGCGACAAATCGGAGAACTTGAACCGTCAGAACTTGTAGTAACTATCTTAATTTCAGAGCTTTCTACATTACCGATACAAGACAATAATATACCGATTCTATATGCTCTAATTCCTATTTTTGCGCTTGTTTCATTTGAAATGTTATCTTCTGTCATTTCGCTTAAAAGTTTAGGATTTCGAACTTTTTTATCAGGGTGTTATAATGTTATTATAGAAAACGGTAAAATTAACCAACGTGAAATGAATAAGACTCAATTAACTCTTGACGAGTTAATGGAAGAGCTCCGCAAAGGAGGAGCCGTTCGTCCTGAGGATGTCAGGTTTTGTGTGCTGGAAACAAGCGGTAAAATGAGTGTTTTATTAAAGGGAGAAACATCGGTGACAGCTCTTCCTGTTCCCCTTGTTGTAGACGGGTGTATTATTAAATCAAATTTAAAAAAGCTCGGTTTTACAAAATCTGATATTTTAAGAATGTTAAACGAAAGGGGAGTCTCATCATTTTCCCAAACATTTTGGATGAGTGTTTGTGAAAATGAAATAAATGTTATAAAAAAAGATGAAAGCTAAATTAATTTCGGCGGTTGCTATAATAATAGTTTTGACAACTGTAATCATTTTAAGCTTGTTTTATGTAAAAACAACAAGTGAAAAATTGTTAAAGTATATTGATACTGAAAATTATACAGAGCTGTATACCGAATATGAGAAATCAAGAGTTTTATTATCCTTTCTCCTCGATGGTAAAAAAATAGCATCGGTTGATGAAAAAATTGAGAAATTAAAAAATTCCGAACCTAATGAAGATGAATTATTCAAACTTGAATCTGAAATTAAAGACTGGATAATTTCTGAATATCCTTCTGTTGAGAATATTTTTTGACAAGTATCGGTATTTTTCCTTTTTCGCTTGACAAAGCGAGGATAATTATATATAATATAGAAAGTTTTGACAGGAGGGATTTATTATGCCGGATTATAATGAATTAAAACGCAAATTTATTGAGATTTACGGCGGTTCAGAAAACGATATAAGAGTCTTTACTTCACCCGGTCGTGTTAATATGATAGGTGAACATACTGATTACAACGGGGGATTTGTTTTTCCGGCAGCAATAATGCAGTCCTCGACGATCATTGTCCGCAAGACAGAGGGGGATAAAATCCGTCTTGCCGCAACTGATTTAGACGATAAGCCTGTTATAGATATAAATAATATTGAAGCAAGCAGAAGTTTGAAATGGGGCAACTATCAGGCAGGTGTTGCATATGTTATGCAACAAGAAGGATACACAATAACCCCTTGTGATGTTCTTTACCATGACGAGGTTCCTCTCGGAGCAGGACTTTCATCTTCAGCTGCAATAGAAGTTGTTATGGCTTTAATGCTTGCAACATTCTCAAATGAATCTAACAATATAACAGATTCAGTTGATATGATAAAAATGGCGAAATTATCTCAAAAAGCTGAGAATGTTTTTTGCGGAGTAAGTTGCGGTATTATGGATCAGTTTGCAAGCGCAATGGGCAGACAAGGTCACGCTATATTTCTTGATTGTAAAGACCTTGCATATAAATATGTTCCTCTTGACTTAAAAGGTTATAAAATTGTAATCGGCAACACAAAGAAAAAACGTTCGCTTGCCGAAAGCAAATATAACGAACGTTGTGAAGAGTGCGCAAAAGCGCTTGAGCAATTACAAGTTGAAAAACCTGAAGCTACTTGTTTAAGGGACTTTTCGGTGGAGGAGTTTGAAGATTACAAACTTCTTATAAAAGATGAAATATGCCGTATGCGTGCAGAACATGTAATTTACGAATGTGACCGTGTTTTAAAATCTGTAGAGGCTCTTAGTAACGGAGATTTAATAAATTTCGGTAAGCTTATGACAGGATCTCATATTTCACTTCGTGATTTATATGAAGTTACGGGAATGCACCTTGATGTTATGGTTGAAGAAAGCCTTAAAATTGAAGGTTGCATAGGCTCTCGTATGACCGGCGCAGGCTTTGGTGGTTGTACAGTAAGTATTGTTGCAGACAACGTTGTCGATAAATTTATTGAAGAAGTCGGCGATAACTATACAAAGAAAACCGGAATTGTTCCGGAGTTCTATGTTTCCGAACCTGCTAACGGCGGAAGAGAAATCAAACTTTAATTGAAATTTTAAAATCAACCTATTGACTTTTACAGGATTTATGGTATAATTATGAATTGTAATTCGGGTAAATTTGACGCAAAATTTCTTGATTTAACAGATCTGTTTCGTTCAACAGACGTCTCTGAGGATTTTAATCGTAATATTTCGCTTTCGGAATACGACATAGAAAATGAATTTGATGAGCCGATTAACATAAACGGTACTGTTAAAAACTCACTTGGAATAATAACTTTTAAAGCTGTTGTAAAAGGCACGCACAATGCTGTATGTGCACGCTGTGCCGAGCCTGTTAAAATTGAGCTTGAAAGCCGTCTTGATACCATACTTACACAAACAGAGGCAAAAGATGACAGCGTTACAATAGAAAATGGCAAGATTGATCTTGCAAAAACAGCCTATGACGCGCTTTCGCTTGAAATACCGTTAGTGGTTATCTGTGATGAGGACTGCAAAGGGCTTTGTCCGCAATGCGGGACAAACCTGAACAACGGTAATTGTAACTGCGTTCAATAAAAAATTATAAGTGTTTTTAGGAGGTGTTTATTAATGATCGCACCGAAGAGAAGAATTTCTAAGCAGAGAAAGCATAAAAGACGTTCCAGCGTATGGAAGCTCGACATGCCCGGCATGGTAAAATGCTCCCATTGCGGTGAGTATACCCTGTCTCACAGAGTTTGCAAGCACTGCGGATATTACGACGGCAAAGAAATAATAAAAATTGAAGCGAAGAAAGCAAACGCGTAACAAAAAGGGGCTGCTCGGCAGCCCCTTTTAAAGTATACAGAGGTGTTTATGGCAAAGATAAAATATATTTATCCTACAAGCCCGTTTTACGGTAAGGTTAAAAAGAATGACGATTTGATAAGCATCAACGATAAAAAAATTGTTGATGTACTTGATTATATGTTTTTCACAGAAACAGAAAATGAGCGAGAAAATATAAAAATAGAAGTTAATCGTAAAGGTGAACGGCTCTTTTTTGAAGAAGAAGTTTTTGAAGGTGATTTAAGATTCGAATTTGAAAACTTTTTAATGTCAGAACAAAGAAGTTGTAAAAACAAATGCGTTTTTTGTTTTATCGATCAGCTTCCTAAGGGAATGAGAAAAACCCTTTACTATAAAGATGACGATTTTCGGCTTTCTTTGCTTTACGGCAATTACGTAACGCTTACAAATGCAGAAGAAAGCGATATAGATAGAATTGTTTCAATGCGGGTATCGCCGCTGAATATTTCAGTGCATACAACAAACCCAGAGCTGCGTGTTAAAATGATGGCAAATCCAAATGCATCAAAGATAATGGAAATTCTAAACAGATTTAAACAAGCCAGAATAAATATGCGTTGCCAGATAGTTCTGTGTCCGGGCTTGAACGACGGAGCTGAACTAGACCGTACAATGAACGACTTGAAAAGCTTATATCCTGCCGTTACAAGTGTTTCTATTGTCCCCGTAGGGCTTACAAAATACCGTGAAGGGTTATATCCTCTAACCTCTTTTACAAAAGATAAGGCAAAAGAAGCGGTGGAGCAAATAAATAAATTCGGTGATCAATGTTTAACAGAACTCGGTACACGTTTGTTCTATGTTGCAGACGAGCTTTTTCAAAAAGCAGAAATTTCTTTGCCGGGTTATGATTATTATGAAGAGTTTGAACAAATTGAAAACGGCGTAGGAATGGTTATAAGCTTTGCTCAAGAATTTATGGATGTTGTACGAACATTGCGTAATCGTGAAGCTGAAATTAACATTTCTCTTGTAACAGGCGTTGCAGCAACACCTCTTATGAAAAAATGCATAAACTTATTAAAAGTTAAAGCTCCGAATATGAATTGCCGTATATACACAATAAAAAATGATTTTTTCGGCCACGATGTCACGGTTACAGGATTAACAACTGGGCAAGATATAATTAATCAGTTAAAGGATAAGCCTTTAGGTAGATTTTTACTGGTACCGTCAGCAATGCTTCGTGATGATTCGTTTTTAGATGATATTACAATAAAAGATGTAGAAAAAGCGCTTAATGTTAAAATAAAAGTTACCAACTGTTCAGCAGAAGATTTGGTTGATAAAATTTTAAGTTCATACAGCAGAAAGAAAAGGTGTTAAAATGCCCCTTATAGCAATAGTAGGACGTCCTAATGTGGGAAAATCCACGTTGTTTAATAAAATAATCGGCCGGAGAGTTTCGATTGTCGAAGATACTCCGGGTGTTACTCGTGACCGTATTTACGCAGAGGGGGAGTGGTTAGGAAAACCATTTACACTTGTTGATACAGGTGGTATAGAACCTCGAACCGATGATATAGTATTAGCGCAAATGCGCAGACAAGCGCAAATAGCAATAGAAAAAGCCGATGTTGTAATACTTGTAACGGATATTTTAAGCGGACTTACGGCAACAGACAGCGAAGTTGCTTCAATGCTTTTAAAAGCAAATAAAAAAGTCGTTTTATGTGTAAATAAAGTTGACCGTCCCGGTGAAGTTCCGCCTGATTTTTATGAATTTTATAATTTAGGTCTCGGTGACCCTATTGCAGTTTCATCTGCTCACGGTCTCGGCACAGGAGATTTGCTTGAAGCTGTTTTTGATTGCCTTGAAGATATAGAAAGTGAACCTGATTACGGAGAAGGCACAATAAAGGTTGCTGTTATCGGTAAACCGAATGTAGGCAAATCCTCACTGATAAATAAAATTCTCGGCGAAGAGCGTCTTATTGTTTCAGATATTCCGGGTACTACACGTGACGCGGTTGATGCTCTTGTCCAAAATCCTCACGGTAAATATGTTTTCATAGATACTGCAGGTTTACGCAAAAAAAGCAAAGTTTATGAGAATATAGAAAGATACAGTGTTGTTCGTTCTTATATGGCTGTTGACCGTGCAGACGTTGTGGTTATCATGATTGATGCAAATGAAGGTGTAACAGAACAAGACACTAAAATCGCCGGATTTGCCCATGACAAAGGTAAAGCTTCATTGATTGCCGTAAATAAATGGGATGAAGTTGAGAAAGATGACAGGACAATGAACGAAATGCGTTCTAAAGTCCGTGAAGATCTGAAATATATGTCTTACGCGCCTATAATCTTCATTTCTGCAAAGACAGGCCAACGCGTAGATAAACTTTTTGAACTTATTAATTATGTCAGAGAACAACATTCTACACGTGTTACAACCGGCGTGTTAAATGATGTTCTTGTAGATGCAACAACAAAAGTTCAGCCTCCCACGGATAAAGGTAAGAGACTGAAATTATACTATATGACGCAAGTTGCAACAAATCCGCCTACATTTGTTTGCTTCTGTAATGAGGCGGAGCTTTTCCATTTTTCATACCAACGATATATCGAAAATCAGTTACGTGAAGCTTTCGGGCTTGACGCAACACCTATACATCTGATTGTCCGTGAAAAAGGCGAAAAGGATAAATAAGTGGAGGCAAATATGGGTTATTTTTATTTATTGTTAGTAATGGTATTCGGTTATCTTGTAGGCAGTGTTAATTTGTCTATAGTGGTAACCAAATACATAGGCAAGTTTGATATACGCACAAAAGGCAGCGGAAATGCAGGCGGTACAAATGTTGTACGTACTATGGGTGCTGCTTGGGGAATCAGTGTTATTGTGGTTGAAATTGCTAAAGGTTTTGCCGCAGGCCTTTTGGCAAAATATGTTTTCCCCGGAGATATTTTCGGAATAGGTGAAGTTGGTGCGGTTCTTAGTGGATGTATAGCCGTTTTCGGGTGTATGATCGGAAACCGTTTCCCATGTTTTCATGGGTTTAAAGGCGGAAAAGGCGTAACAACTTGTGCTGCCGTAATGGGTGTTCTTGACTGGCGTGTTTTACTTATACTGATCGGAATATTCCTTGTTGTATTCTTAATATCACGAATGGTTTCACTTTCTTCTATGATAGCTTCTGTCGGTATGCCGATATCGACGGCTATAATTTATCATAATCAATCTTATTGGTGGGTTTTAGTTATTATAATGGCTCTTATGTGTGGGCTTTTAATATTTAACCACCATTCCAATATAAAGCGAATATTAGCTGGAACGGAAAATAAATTTAATTTAGGAAAAAAGAAATGAGCAGAACAGAACGTACGGAAATGCTTATAGGTAAAGAAGCTGTTCAGAAACTTTCAAATTCAAGTGTGGCTGTTTTCGGCACTGGAGGGGTTGGCTCTTATGTTGTTGAAGCCCTCGCCCGTGCAGGAATAGGAAGCTTAACTCTTATTGACGCAGACATGGTTGCCGAAAGCAATATAAACAGGCAGCTTTGTGCCTTAACAACAACTGTGGGAAAAATAAAAGTTGATGTTATGAAAGAGCGTGTTTTACAAATAAACCCCGAATTGAAAGTCGATGCATTACAATTATTTTTTGATGAAAAAACAGCAGAAAAAATAGATTTCTCGCGTTTTTCATATATCGTGGATGCCATAGATACTGTAACATCCAAACTTTTAATAATTAAACTTGCAAAAGATGCAGGTGTCCCAGTTATAAGTTCTATGGGGACAGGTAATAAACTGGACCCAACAAAGTTTGAAGTTTCTGATATTGAAAAAACAGAAATATGCCCCCTTGCCCGTGTTATGCGCAGAGAGCTTAAAAAACGCGGTATAAAAGGTGTTAAGGTTGTTTATTCAAAAGAAGAACCACGTTCACCGAAATTTGTTGTTCAAACTGACGGCAGACGGCAGACTCCGGCCAGCATCTCTTTTGTACCTTCTGTTGCGGGCCTTATTCTGGCAGGGGAGGTTATCAAAGACCTCGTTTCTAAGTCTGTAGACCCCGTATAAGTTAATTGTAAGCATTAAAAAGTTAAAAAACTCAGCAAATTTCCAAACAGTTTCAACTGAAAGAACGCTTCCGAAGAAAACAGCTGCAATGCTGGCTGTTACGTAAATCGGGAGCATTTTTTTTGAAAAGAACTCGCTTGCGGTCTTTCCGTAAAATGACCAACAAAAAACAGATGAAATCCCGAACAGAAAAACAGCAACCGCTGTAAAAACTCCGCCCCAATAACCAAATTGCTTATAGAATGCGTCAAATACGCTTCCTGTGTTGCTTACGAGCAGAACAAGGGCAGTAATAGACGAAACTACAATGCTGTCTGCAAACACCTCAAAAACGCCCCACAGGGCTTCTTTATGAGGACTGTCTTCATTTGCTTCATAGTGGGCGAATGCCGCACTTCCTAACCCGGCTTCATTTGAAATAAGCCCGATAGTCACACCTTTGTTTATTGCTAAAAAAATTGCAGCACCCCCTAATGATGAAAATGAAAAGGCACTTTTAAAAATATCTGCAAACGCATCTGGTAAAGCTTCTGCATTCATGGATATTAATGCAGCGCCACCTATAATAAAAAATGCTCCCATTATCGGAACAAGTACACCGAGAATAGAAAAAACTCTTTTTCCGAATCCTATGAGCGGAACAGCGCAAATAAAGATAAGTGCGATTCCGCACCAAACAGGCGGAGTTTCAAATGATTTGCTGAGATATTCGGAAACTGCATTAACTTGTACCATGTTTCCCATAAGTAACGAAGCGGCAATTGTTAGAAAAGCATATATGTTTAAAAAAGGCTTAGATATAACTTTTCTGAGATAGCTGAACGCACCCGGAACCGGTGAATTTTTGTTTTTAACAGCTAAAAAAATTTCAGAATACTTAATTGCCATAGTGAGAAAAGCTGAAAGCCAAATCCAAAAAACCGTTCCTGCACCGCCAATGGTAACCGCAGCTGCAACACCTATTATATTTCCAACACCGATAGTACCTGCTACTGATGTGGCAAAGGCTTGGAAAGATGAAATTTTGCCTTTACTGTTTTTATCGCCTTTTAGAATTTTGAATGTTTCACCGAATTTTCTGATAGGTAGGAATTTAGTTTTTATTGTGAATACAAAACCGCAATAAAGCATTATAATAACCGTAAAAGCAGAGAGAAATTCATTTATAAACGACATTTAATCACCTCGTAAAGATTATAAATTTAAACAGCTTGACTTTTTTATAAATTTGATATATAATATTAATTAATATGATAAGGGAGTATTATTTATGAAGTGTCCTTTTTGCGGGTTTGAAGACAGTAAGGTTATAGACTCTCGCCCGTCTGATGAAAAAATCCGCCGCCGCCGTGAGTGCCTAAGCTGTCAAAAACGATTTACTACATTCGAGATAGTTGAACATGCACCGCTGGTGGTAATTAAAAAAGATAAAACAAGAGAAGAATTTGATAGGGATAAGCTGCTTAATAGTTTGGTAAAGGCATGTTCAAAACGTCATGTTTCACTTGCTGTGTTAGAAAATGCAGTATCGGAAATAGAAGCATCTCTTTATAACGAGCTTGACCGAGAAGTTCCTTATTCACGTATAGGTGAACTTGCAATGAAAAAACTTGCGGTTATAGACGACGTTGCTTATGTTCGCTTTGCTTCTGTATATCGTCAGTTTAAAGATATCGACTCTTTTATGGCTGAGCTTAAATCTCTTATTGAGAAGAATAAAGGAAAATAAAAGTGGAAAAAAAGTCGTACTTAAAAAATATTAAAAGATTCTTGCCTTATTATGAACCATATAAGGCAATATTCTTTTTTGATATGTTTTGCGCTGCAGTAGTTACTGCTGTGGAATTGATCTTCCCTATGCTTGTAAGAATGATTACAAGCCAGGGGCTTTCAGGAAACTCCAACACTGTATCGTATGATATTATTTGGCAAGCAGGTCTTGCAATTCTGATTTTACGAGCAATAGACGTTTTTGCAAATTATTATATTGCTTATCGCGGTCATGTTATGGGGGCAAAAATAGAAACAGATATGCGCCGTGACTTATTTGCTCATTTGCAACGATTATCTTTTTCATTTTATGATAACGCAAAAATCGGACAGATAATGTCACGAATAACAAATGACCTATTTGAAATTACCGAATTTTCACATCATTGCCCGGAAGAGTTTTTTATTGCCGGTGTAAAAATAATAGGGTCATTTATAATCCTCTGTACCGTAAATGTGCCTTTGACATTGATAATATTTGCGATTTTACCGTTTATGTTTGCTTACGCACTTCATTATAATCGTAAAATGCGACGTGCATTCAAAAAGCAACGTGAACAAATAGGCGAGATAAATGCAAAAGTTGAAGATTGTCTTTCTGGTATACGTGTAGTAAAATCTTTTGCTAACGAAAAAATGGAAGAAGAAAAGTTTGCAAAAGAAAATACTTTGTTTTTAAATATTAAAAAACGCAGTTATAAATACATGGGAATGATGTCTTCGGGTGTTCGCTTTTTTGATGCGGTTATGTATCTAGCAGCTGTTGTTGTCGGTTCGTTATTTATAACCAAAGGCTATATAAATGCAGCAGACCTTGTGGCTTATTTACTATATATCTCAACCCTTTTAACTTCTGTTCGCCGTATAGTAGACTTTATGGAGCAGTTCCAACGCGGCATGACAGGGTTTGACCGGTTTACCGAATTAATGGATAATCCTGTAGATATTGCAGACAAACCAAATGCCGAAGTGTTAAAAGATGTAAAAGGCGAGGTTATGTTTGACGATGTTAGTTTTAAATACTCAGACAATACCAAAGACGTTCTTTCAAAAATAAACCTTACAGTTAATAAAGGCGAAAACGTTGCAATAGTGGGGCCGTCCGGAAGCGGTAAAACAACATTATGCAGTCTTATCCCTCGTTTTTACGAAGTTTCGGAAGGATGCATAAGAATAGACGGTAGTGATATCCGAGATGTAACACTCCATTCTTTAAGGGAAAATATAGGTGTTGTTCAACAAGATGTTTATTTGTTTTCCGGAACGATAAAAGAAAATATAAAATACGGTTTACAAAATGCAACTGATGAACAAATAATAGAAGCTTCTAAAAAAGCAGGCGCCCATGAGTTTATAAGCGAGCTTAAAGACGGTTATGATACTTATGTGGGCGAAAGAGGAATCAAGCTTTCCGGAGGGCAAAAACAGCGAATCAGTATTGCCAGGGTATTTTTAAAAAATCCTCCTATTCTTATTTTTGATGAAGCAACATCTTCTTTAGATAATGAAAGTGAAAAAATAGTCCAACAGTCTCTTGAGCTTTTAGCTAAAGATAGGACAACATTTATAATCGCACATAGACTTTCAACTATAAGAAATGCAGGTCTTATTCTTGTTTTAACAGAAAACGGGATTGAAGAAAGCGGTACGCACGATGACCTTATAAAAAACAAAGGTGTATACGCGCATCTGTACGAACTCTATTCAGGTAGCACTTTATACGATAACATATTATAAATATTAAAATAATATAAAATGTATTTCAGGGGCTGACAGGAGGGGTTTATTATGTCAAATGTTCATGACGGACACAGAGAACGGGTAAGGGAAAAATACATTAAGTACGGCCTGCAGGGAATGCAGGAGCACGAACTATTAGAACTTATTCTGTTTTATTCAAGAGTAAGAGGGGACACTAACGAGCTATCACATCGGCTTATAAATGTTTTTGGCTCTCTTGCCGGGGTGTTCGAGGCTCCGATTGAAGAATTGCTGAAAGTCGAAGGGGTAGGCGAGCAAACAGCTGTTTTAATAAGCCTGGTATATGACACGTACGGGGCTGTTCAGCTAAGTAAGACATTGGATATAAGATATGTAAACACCTTTGACGATATGCGAAGATATATCGCACCTCATTATTTAAACAGAAAAAATGAGATGCCTTCAGTTTTGTATCTGGATGCAAAAAAGAAAATTATCGGATATTTTGAACTGCCGGAAGGTACGTTTAAGTCAGCTTATATGAATATAAAAACAATTGTGGAACGGGCAGTAAGGCTCAACGCTGTTTACTTTGTATTGGCACACAATCATCCCAGCGGTATCGCGATACCGTCTTCAAACGATAAAGAAACAACTTTTAGAATAGAAGAAGTGTTTCGCGGTATTGGGGTTCAGCTTTTAGATCATATTATTTTTGCAGATAATGACTGTGTTTCAATGGCAGAAAGCGGAATTTTACAGTTAAGCAGCGAAGTAAGAAGGTATTTCGGATTTGCTGATTATTATGAAGAAAAGCAAGTCAGAACTGTTTAAAAAGAATAATTATATTAGGAGCGACTTAATTGTTGCTCCTAAAAATTATATAAAGGAAAAAATAACCTATTGTCATTAAAAATTCAAATATAATATTGTAAAAAATTATGGTTTTATATTTACAAACAAACAAATATGTGATATAATAGATTGAATAAGTGAGTATATTGTTTTAGTCGTATATGGAGGTGCCCGGTTTGGATAAATTTAAGTTAGTTTCATCATATAAGCCTACGGGTGATCAACCACAGGCTATAGATAAACTCGTTGAAGGGTTGGATAAAGGTTTTCGAGAACAAGTTTTGTTAGGCGTTACAGGGTCTGGTAAAACATTTACAATGGCAAATGTTATTGCCCGTGTAAACAGACCGACTTTAGTTTTAGCGCACAATAAAACCCTTGCAGCACAGCTATGTTCTGAGCTTAAAGAATTCTTCCCCGAAAATGCGGTAGAATATTTTGTTTCATATTATGATTATTATCAACCGGAAGCTTATTTACCGCATACGGATACCTTTATTGAAAAAGACATGTCAATAAACGAAGATATAGACAGGCTTCGTCATTCTGCAACCTCGTCACTTTTTGAACGTAAGGATGTAATTGTGGTTGCGAGTGTTTCATGTATATATACTTTAGGCGATCCTGCAGAATATCATGATTTAATGGTTTCGGCTCGTGTAGGTCAACAAATAGACAGGGACACTTTATTGAAAGACCTTGTAAAAATACGATATGTGAGAAATGATTATGACCTTGCCCGCGGAATGTTCCGTGTGCGGGGTGATGTTGTTGAAGTTTTTCCGTCATCAACAAATGAATATATTGTAAGAATAGAATTTTTCGGCGATGAAATAGATAGAATAACAGAAATAAACCCTGTTACTGGTGAAGTTTTACGTATTTTAAATTATATAGTTATATTTCCTGCAACACACTATGTAACCGGTGATGAGAAGAGAGAAAAAGCAATTGATGTTATCTTAAATGAAATGGAAGAACGTGTTGCTTATTTTGAAAGCGAAAACAAACTTATAGAGGCGCAGCGTATACGTGAACGCACAATGTACGATGTTGAATTTTTACGTCAGCTTGGATATTGTAAAGGTATAGAGAACTATTCACGTGTTATGTCCGGGCGTGAACCGGGCGCAACACCCTACACTCTTCTTGATTATTTCCCGAAAGATTATCTAATGATTATAGATGAGAGCCATGCGTCTTTACCTCAGGTAAGGGGTATGAGTGGGGGCGACAGAGCTCGTAAAAGTAATCTTATAAATTTTGGTTTTAGGCTTCCTTCGGCATATGATAACAGACCTTTAAATTTTACGGAATTTAACGATAAATTAAATCAAGTTATTTATGTTTCCGCAACTCCCGGTCAATACGAACGTGAACGTTCTTCTCAAATAGTAGAGCAAATTATACGCCCGACCGGGCTTGTGGATCCTCAAATATCTGTCAGACCTTCAGAAGGCCAGATAGATGACCTTGTATCGGAAATCAGAAAACGCATAGAAAAACACGAACGAGTTCTTGTGGTAACTCTTACAAAACGTATGTCTGAAAGCTTGACTGAATATCTTGAAAATTTAGAAATAAGAGTAAAATACATGCACCATGAAGTTGACACGCTTGATAGAATAGAAATTTTACGTCAGCTTCGTGAAGGTGAGTTCGATGTTTTAGTTGGTATAAACCTTTTACGTGAAGGGCTTGACTTACCTGAAGTTTCGCTTATTGCTATCTTAGACGCTGATAAAGAGGGCTTTTTACGAAACGAAACATCATTAATACAGATAATCGGACGTGCTGCAAGAAACGCCGAAGGTCAGGTAATAATGTATGCAGACAGTGTTACACCTTCTATGGAAAGAGCATTAAAAGAAACAGATCGTAGGCGTAGTATTCAAACGGCGTATAATAAAGAGCATAATATTACACCTAAAACAATTGTTAAACCAATCCAGGCATCTTCAAACATTTCTGCAGCAGTTGCCGATGCCAAGAAATTAGACAGCGGAGAGTTCTCTCCGAAAAACATGTCTGCCAAGGAAAGAAAAAAGCTTGTAGACGAATTTACACAAAGCATGAAAGCTGCCGCGAAAGCGCTTGAGTTTGAATACGCTGCAGAACTTAGAGATAAAATAAAAAAATTGGAGCAAATAAAGTGAGAGAAAGTATTTATGTAAAAGGGGCAAGGGAAAATAATCTTAAAAACATAGATCTAGAAATACCACGTGATAAACTTGTTGTTTTTACCGGACTTTCCGGTTCAGGCAAGACATCATTGGCATTTGATACTATTTATGCAGAAGGGCAGCGTAGGTATGTTGAGTCATTGTCCTCATATGCACGTATGTTTTTAGGCCAAATGGAAAAACCTGATGTCGATTATATTGACGGATTATCTCCAGCAATCTCAATAGATCAGAAAACCACATCTCGAAACCCACGTTCAACTGTTGGAACAATCACTGAAATATATGATTATTTAAGGCTTTTATACGCACGCGTAGGCGTGCCTCATTGTCCTGTTTGCGGAATTGAAATTAAGCAACAGGCACTTGACAGTATTATAGATAAAATTATGCTTTTACCTTCAGAAACAAAAATTCAGGTAATGGCACCTGTCGTTCGCGCAAGAAAAGGTGAATATCAAAAGCTTTTTGATGATTATAAAAAAAGCGGTTATGTTCGTGTTAGAGTAGACGGGATAATATACGACTTGCAGGAAGAAATACCTCTTGATAAAAATAAAAAACATAATATTGAAGTTGTGGTAGACAGAATCGTAATGCGTGAAGAGGTCCGTAAACGTTTAACAGACTCTTGTGAAACAGCCTCTAAGCTTTCAAACGGATTAATTCTTATAGCTATACCTAACGGTGATGAAACTATCTATTCACAAAGATATTCATGCCCAGAGCATAATATTGGAATTGAAGAGCTTACTCCGAGAATGTTTTCGTTTAACAATCCTGCAGGTGCATGCAGATCTTGTTCAGGCCTTGGCTTTACACTTGCAATAGACCCGGATCTTGTTATCCCCAATAAGGATTTAAGCCTTCTTCAGGGTGCGGTTTGTGCTTCAGGGTTTGGTAATATAACAAAGAACTCATATTACATGCGAAATTACGCATCAATTCTTAAAAAATACGGGAAAACGATTGCTACACCTATTAAAGAATTGCCTAAAGAAGCATTTAAAGAGTTATTATACGGCGGGGAATATGACGAAGGTTTAATACCTTGCCTGGAACGTCGCTATAAACAATCGTCCAGTGAAGCTGTCCGTGGGGAACTGGAACAACTTATGAGTAATAAAGAATGCCCTGAATGCCACGGATACAGGCTTAACGACTTAGCCCTTGCCGTTACTATAAACGATGTTAATATTATTGAGCTTTGTAAAAAGTCTGTATTTGACGCATATGATTTTGTTTCAAATATAAAACTTTCAGACAGAGATGCCGTAATAGCTTCGCAAATTTTAAAAGAAATAAAAGAAAGATTAGGCTTTTTAAAAAGCGTTGGGCTTGAATATTTAACTCTTATGCGCTCTGCCGGCACACTATCGGGCGGTGAAGCGCAGCGTATTCGTCTTGCAACACAAATCGGGTCTTCTTTAATGGGTGTTTTATATATTCTTGACGAACCGAGTATAGGGCTTCATCAGAAGGATAATGCAAAATTATTAGCTACATTAAAGCATTTGCGTGACATAGGCAATACCCTTATTGTTGTAGAGCATGATGAAGATACAATGTTTGAGGCTGATTATATTGTAGATGTAGGCCCGGGTGCAGGTGTCCATGGGGGATATATAGTGGCACAAGGTACTGTTGATGAAATTATAAAATGCGAAAATTCAATAACAGGGCAGTATCTTTCCGGTAAAAAGAAAATAGAAATTCCTAAAACAACTTTACCTATTACAGATAAAAAACTTATAATCCACGGTGCATGTGAAAATAACTTAAAAAATATAGATGTAGAAGTTCCATTAGGCGTTTTTACAGCTGTTACAGGTGTATCAGGTTCGGGAAAATCCAGCCTTGTAAATGAAATTTTATATAAAACATTAGCGTCTACGTTGAATAGGGCAAAGTGTGTTCCCGGTAAATGCGACGGAATAGAAGGGCTTGAACATCTTGATAAAGTTGTAAATATTGACCAAAGCCCTATAGGTAGAACTCCTCGTTCAAACCCTGCTACCTACACAGGTATGTTTAATGAAATACGTGAGCTTTTTGCATCTACGCAAGAATCAAAGGCAAGAGGGTATACAGCCGGAAGATTTTCTTTTAATGTTGCCGGCGGCCGCTGTGAAGCATGTTCAGGTGACGGTATCGTAAAAATAGAAATGCATTTTTTACCTGATATATATGTTCCTTGTGATGTTTGTGGCGGAAAAAGATATAACAGAGAAACTTTGGAAATAAAATTTAAAGGTAAGAACATATACGAAGTTCTTGAAATGACGGTTGAAGAGGGGTTGAATTTCTTTGAAAATATCCCTAATGTTTATCGTAAACTTAAAACACTCTTTGAAGTAGGATTGGGATATATAAAAATAGGTCAATCTTCCACCACTCTTTCAGGCGGAGAAAGCCAACGAGTAAAGCTTGCAACAGAGCTTTCACGCCGTTCTACGGGTAAAACTATTTATATTTTGGATGAACCTACAACCGGTCTTCATTCTGCTGATGTTCATAAACTTATAGATGTTTTACGTAAGCTTGTAAGCGCCGGAAACTCTGTGGTTGTTATTGAGCATAATTTAGATGTTATAAAAACTGCAGATTATATTATTGATTTAGGCCCGGAAGGAGGCGACAAAGGTGGAAATATTGTCGTAACGGGAACACCAAAAGCCGTTATGGCATGCAAAGATTCATACACCGGAGAATATCTTAAGAAGGTATATTATAAATGAATATAATTAAATTAAATTCGCTTACAGTTGCTGAAGAAAATGAGATACTCGCTCTTGAAAAGCTTTGTAAAAAACATGACGGAATATATAATGACGTTTATCTAAATAACGCTTTAAATTTTGATAATAAACTTCCTTGTTATTTTTGTGCTTATGAAGAACAAATATTAGTAGGATTTATTGCTGTTTTTGTTCCCACGCGCATGGAAGCTGAAATAACTGCTTTTACTCACCCTGATTTCAGATGCAAAGGTATTTTTAAGAAACTGTTTGAAGAAGTTAAAAAAACAATGCTTTCAGTGGGAATAACACGGTTTTTATTTGTTGTGGAATCTGCAAGTAAATCAGGTGGTGAAGTTGTTAAGCATTTGGATAGCGCAAGAGTTTTTAATACCGAGCTTACACTTGAATGTAAAAAATCTTCTCCTGAATTTTACCCGAAAAACTGTCATATTACAGAGGTTAATCAAGAAAATAAAACAATTGCATCAAAGCTGTTAGGTTCAGTTTTCGGTGATTTCAGCGGAAGTGAGGCTTTTATAAATACAGGCCTGGAAGAGCCTGACAGAGAAGTTTTTATGGCATATGACGGAGAAATCCCTGTAGGTGTTGTTAATATTTATTATAAAGAAAAAAGTGCTATGATTTACGGACTTATGGTTACGGAAATATACAGACGAAAAGGTTTTGGTAAAGCACTTTTAACTTTTGCACGGGAGCGAGCTCTTAAAAGCAGACATAAAGTTTACTTAGATGTTGATACAAATAATAAAACGGCTGTTGAACTTTATCTTGCAAACGGTTTTAAAAAAGTTTCACAAACATATTATTACATATTTACGGAGGCTGTATGAAGAAAGGTTTGTCTTTAGTCGTATTGCTTATAATGATTTTTTCTTTGGCGTCTTGTTCAGTTGTGGAAAAACCGATAAACATGCCTGAAATCTGGGTAGGCGGAAAATATCCTTTTCAGCTTGTAGGTTGTGATGCAGATTATTATGATGACACATTTTCTAAAATTACAGGCTTAAATATTTTTATAAGTAATATTACAGACAACTCTCTGGATGAGTTGAAACCACTTGCTGAACTGTTAAAAAACAACGGCATTAAAGTTTCAATTGAGCTAGGTGGGCTTTATAATCATGAATGGGGTCAAGACTGCGGAGAGACATCCGCTGATATTGATTTAGCTGCACTTGATAAGTGGGCTGAAGCAGGCGGAACGGTCGACAGGATATTCATGGACGAAGCTATAGGCAGAGTAACTTCGGAATCCGGAGACGGTTGGGGAAGCCCTGAGTATCCATACCTCTCCTACACAGAGGCCGGTAATGAGATGGCTGATTACATATCTATTGTTCGTAAAAAGTACCCTGATATAGAAATATATTTAGGAACTAATTTTCCAAATTGGGGCTGGAAAGGTAAAAGTGATTTTTACAAACGTGGGGAAGATGGAATGTATAGGGGCGACTACTATATCGCATTAACACAGTTTCTTGATACAGTAGCAACAAGAGGTGAGAAAATAGACGGTGTTGAAGTTGACCATCCTTACAGTTATTACATAGGCGAAAACTCAGTGGACCCTGAAATTGATTGGACTGTACGTGTTGCAGACTTGGAAGCAACGGTTAAAGAGCGTGGTCTTAAATTTAATATGATAATAAATTCTGAAGGTGGTTTAAAATCATCTGCACATTTTTATGGTGAAACAATTGAGTATATTAAATTATATTTAAAAAACGGAGGAAATCCGGATACCGTAACAGTGGAAAGTTGGTATCCTTACCCTGACAGCACTGTACCAGAATCGACCAGAGGGACTCTTTTTCGAACTGTATGCGAAGTTTATAATTACACAGCGGAATTCTATTTACATAAGGAGCCGGGTAATAAATGAAAAAGTTAATTTCACTTATTGTTTTAATCTCAATTATGATGTCTTCTATATCTGCATGCGCAGTAGTAAAGAAAGAAAAAATTATTCTTGCTTCTGACGGTAAAAGTGATTATGTTGTAGTTAAAAGCACTTCAGCAACAGCTTCTGAAAATACTGCTGTTGAAGAATTTTGCAGTTATTTTAAAAAAATATGCGGTGCCTCTCTTGAAATTATTACAGATGATAATTCAAAACGCGAAAAAGAAATTTGTATAGGTTCTACAAACCGAGCAACTGATATAAATTTTAACGAACTTGGAGACGATGGTTTTTATATAAAAACAGACGGATCAAGTGTAATTATTGCAGGAAGTGGGGTTAGAGGTGCCCTTTATGGGGTTTATTCGTTCCTGGAAGAATACATGGGTTGTCGTTTTTATACACCGGATGTAGAAAAAGTTCCTGAAAATAAGGATTTGTCGATCTATAAGATAACTGAAAATAAACAAATACCTGTATTTAAATATCGATGCCCGTACTGGACATGTTCTTTTGATGAGAACTGGAGTGTGAAGCAAAAATGTAACGGTGCACCGGGGCGATCTGTTAGCACAAAAAACGGCGGATGTGTTAGATATGCCGGGAAAGAAACAGAAGAATATCAGGTTCATACTTTGTGGCGTCTTGCTGAAATGGGCAACACTCATACAGGTGCTCAACCATGTATGACAGATCCTGAAGTTTATAATACCGTTCTTAAAAATGTACGAGCTGTTTTACGTGAATATCCTGATTCTTATATTATTTCCGTTTCTCAAAATGACGGTCCTGCAGAGCTTCGCTGCCAATGCGAAGAGTGTATGGCTCTTGAACAATCAGAAGAGTCTCCTATGGGGCCTTATTTAAAATTTGTAAATGCTATAGCAGATGATATAAAAGAAGAATTCCCTAATGTTATAGTTAGTACATTAGCATATTATTTTACTATTAAACCGCCAAAAACAATAACTCCGCATGAAAACGTATCTATTCAGTTGTGCCCTGTGGAGTGTTGTCGGGCACATTCAATAACAGAATGTAATACCGGGTCAATGCCTGAGCTTACAACAGATTTTTATAAATATCTGCAGCAATGGGCATCTGTTTGTGATAAGATTTGGATTTGGGATTACACAACAGATTTTATGTATTATCAAACCCCGTTTCCAAACTTTTTGTCTATGCAAAAAGATGCTGCTGCATATGCTCAAAATAATGTAACAGGCATGTTTTCACAAGGGTTGTTTCAATATGATACATCTGTTTCCTCCGGCGAATTTTCTGAACTTAGAGCATATCTGATTGCAAAACTCATGTGGGATCCTGAAATGACGCAAGAAGAGTATTACGCCCATATGGATGATTTTCTTACTGGCTATTACGGTGACGGCGGACAGTTTATCAGGGAGTACATTGACCTTGCAGAAATTGAAAGCCATAAAATAGGTACAAATGAACGTCCTGTTGACGGGTTAAGGCATTGGGATATTTATGACGCTGTTTTACAAGACAGTAAGATGGATATTATGGAAATATTTCCTGTAAATCTTATTACAGTCGCATCAAAAACACGTGTGCCTGATCCTGCATTTATAAATAATTCAAAAGATCTTTTTGACAAAGCTGAAAAACTATGTGAAAATGAGTATGAATTAAGCCGTGTGCAGTGCGCAAGAATTCAGATAAAATTTTATGAATCTGTTTTTCTGGAAAGTGAATACGAGTATATGGTTGAAAGTTATAAGCGTATTTATCCGTCATCATCAACTCCCGCGGATATTCGTAATCAGAAGTTTGCGGAGTTAAAAGAAACATATGATCAGAAACTGACAAAATTAAATAAATCATTATATTCTGATTTTGTTCGTTTCGGAATAACACGTATGAGTGAAACCCGTTTTCTTGCAAAAGAAAATGAGATAGACTGGACATTACCATGTACATCATGGATGAAATAAATATAAAAAAGGTTGAAAATGGAGTTTAAAAAACATAACAAAGGTATAATAATTGAAAACACAGACATTTCCCTTGAAAGAACCTTTACTTGTGGCCAGTGTTTTCGTTGGCATGAGTCTGCTGGAAAGTGGTTCGGGATTGTTAACGGTAAATGTGCTGTTTTAAGCCAGCTTGATAATGGAATATTTATTGAAAATACTGACATTTCTGAGGTTGAAAGCTTTTGGGTGCGTTATCTTGATTTAAATACTGATTATTCATGTATGTTAACAGATATAAACGATAAATTTATTAAAGAAGCTGCTGAATGCGGAAAAGGAATACATATTCTTAATCAAGATCCTTTTGAAACAGTTATATCTTTTATTATTTCTTCTAATAACAATATAAAGCGTATCGAGAAGATAATAGACAAATTTTGTGTATTGTACGGCGAACCAATAAAATATAAAAGCCAAATATTCTATTCTTTCCCTTCGCCGGAAAAGCTTTCATCAGTAACTATTGAAGATCTTGCAGAGCTTAAAGCAGGTTTTCGAGATAAATATATTTTTGATTTTATAAAAATAATTAATTCCGAACCTTCCTTTTTAAAACAAGTTTCTTCTTTAGATACAGATGCTGCAAAAAAAGAACTTATGCGTGTTAAAGGCATAGGTGATAAAGTAAGCGATTGTATTTTACTGTTTGCTTTTGAAAGAGGCGAAGTTTTTCCGAAAGATATTTGGATTAAAAAAGCTGTTAAAAATATTTACGGTGATGATTTTGATGAGCATATTTTTGGAAAATATGCAGGTATTGCGCAACAATATATATATTATTACGCACGTTTAAAGGGTGTTGAATATGGTAACGATTAAAAATTTAAAAGATTGCCCCGAATATGCAGAAAAAGCAGCAGAAATGCTTTATTCCTATTTTGGAAAAGAAGAATCATTTAATATGGATTTTTTTAAAGCGGCTGTGATTTCTCCTGCTGCGAAAGACGGGATTCCTGCAACATTTATTGCATTTTATGATAATGAACCAGCTGGGTCGGTTTGTCTTTGGCGAAGCGATATGCTTTCACGCCAAGATTTAACACCTTGGCTTGCAAACTTATTTGTAAAAGAAGAATTTCGTAAAAACCATATAGGAAGTGCACTTCAGAAGCAACTTGTATCATATGCAAAAGAGCTGGGCTTTGAAAAGGTTTGGCTGTATACCGATCTTGTTGATTATTACGAGAAAACAGGATGGCAACAGTGCGACAGAGGTGTTGAAACCGACGGTAAGGTTAAACGGATTTATTACATATAAAAAATTATAAGATATTGGAGGGGCTATGGCTGAACATATTTATACAATACCTTTAAATGATTATTTTAGTAAAGATGATTGTACTTGCGCTTTTTGTGGGATTCGCAATATGCTTGAAAATAATGAAATTGAATCTGTAACAGGCGCATCTATGATGGAACCTTCTATACGTATAAAAACAAACGAACAAGGCTTTTGTGCTAAACATTTTGACATGATGTTAAAAGTCGGAAAAAAGCTGCCTGTTGCGCTTATTATGCAATCTCATCTTGAAACTGTTGCAAATCAGGTTGAAAAGCTGAAACCTGAAAAGCTTGAGAAATATCTTTCAGGTTTAGATAATGACTGTTATGTATGCCGAAAAGTTGATTACAATATGAGTAATGTTTTCAGTAACTTTTTTGATATGTGGTTAAAAGACTCTCAGTTTAAAACTCGTGTGGGAAATCAAAAATGTTTTTGCTTACCTGATTTTCAAAAAATGCTTTTATACGGCCAAAAATATCTTTCTAAAAAAGAGTTTTTGCAGTTTTATGAAACGATTTATAATATAGAGAAAAAACATCTTGAAACTCTTTTGGTAGATATTGATTGGTTTTGTAAAAAATTCGATTATCGTTTTAAAGAAGAAAGTTGGAAAAATAGTAAGGATTCCGTTGAACGCTCGGTTCAGACTGTTACTTCGGTATATCCGGTAGGTAAAAACGGAGTTTCAACAGTCCAAGGATAAATTTACAAAAAAAGTCTTGACAAACATATTTGTTTAAACTATAATAGAATAAAAAAAGGAGACTATGTTATGATTGAAAAATTAAAAACTTTATTTGCCGAACGTTTTGATGTTGATAAGGATACCATAACACCTGAAACAAAAATTATGGAGGATCTGGGGGCAGACTCTCTTGATGTTGTAGACATGCTTATGACTCTTGAAGATGATTATAATGTTACAATTCCGGAAGAAGTTGCACAGTCAATGAAAACAGTAGGTGACGTTGCAGACTTCTTGGATAAAAACGTAAAATGAGAATTCTGGCTCTTGATTACGGCCTTGCCAGAACAGGATTAGCAATAAGTGATTTAAGCGGAGTTTTAGCAACTCCGCTGTTTGCTTTGCCAAGCTATAATACTGACAGGCTTATAGCAGAGATACAATCTGTTATTGAAGAAAAAGGCGTAACTGAAATAATTATGGGGCTTCCGGCACGTACAGACGGGCAAAAGAGTGAAATGCAAAATAAAGTTCGTGATTTTGCATCACAGCTTACTGATAAAACAGGTATGAAAATAAAATTTATTGATGAAAAGTTTACAACTGTTATAGCATCTCAAAAACTTCACCAGAACAATATAAATTCTAAAAAGCAAAAAGGGATGATAGACGCAGCAGCAGCTGCTGTTATGCTGCAAGATTGGATAGATTCTCATCGCAAATAGAAGCAGTTTAAATTTTTTTTAATAAACAAAAATCGATACATGCTTTCGACAGTCTTTTTTCGTTTATTGTGTTAGAATAAAAGAAAAAACACAAGGACGGAAAAATAAAATGAAGTTAACTGCGGCTAAAATCAGTGAAAAAGCAAAAATCCCAGCGAAAATGGTCGCAAAATATGCCCTTGACGCGGGCATAGGATTTTTGCTTGCAAATATTTCGACGGCGCAAAGTTTTGCGCCGTTCGGAATAGCATATGCGTCGAATACTACGTTGTTCGGTCTTTTGGGAACAATAAGCGGCTATGCAATGATGGGCCATGATTTTTGGCGATATCTCATAGCTGTTGTTGTTGCGTATGTTGCACGTATTGTAATGCAAAACGTGATTGACGTTTCCCCTCAGATCGGCGCTTTTTTTTATACCGTATGGGGAAGTATAGTAGGTGGAGCAGGCGGAATATTTATATATTCGTACACTTTCAGAGAAAATCTTCTTTTTATGCTTAGCGGAGCAATAAGCGGTCTTTTTGCTTATGTCTTTACGGTTGCAAGGCTTTCTACATATAAAAAAATAAGTGTGCCTGAGAAAATAAATTACATATGTTTTTTCGTTACGATGTCTGTCCTTATTGTTGGTATAATGGCTTTAGGCGAAATTTTCACAAGTGTCGGAGTTGTGTTAAGTATATTCATGTTGCTATGCGTTTCCGGCAGTTGCGGGTTTTTATATGCTTCAGGGGGTGCGATGTTTGTATCATTCGCACTATGTTTATATAACACATCTTATTTATGGTTATCAGGGGTTATTATTTTAGGTACGGTTTTTGCATCTGTTTTAAAAGAGTTAGGTAAAAACTCCCAGGTTATCGGATTTTTGCTTTCTAATGTTTTAGTCGGAATCTATTATGGCGGATCATATAATATGTGGTCTATGCTTGCAAACATAGTAATAGCAGGAATATTATATACCTTCTTGCCTAAAAAAACTTTAAATCGAATAACTTCTCTCTATTTGCCTAAAAGTAAAAAAAAAGATTATATCCTTGTAAAGAAACAACAAATGAAGCCTCAGGGCAGATCAAAGCAAAAACTTGAAGAAGTAGGCAGCCCGGTTTGTAATAAATGCCCTAAAAAAATGCTTTGTTGGATTAAGAATTATGATAGAACAGTTCATTCGTTTAATATGATTCCTAAAGAAATTATGGCTCCTACGGTTAATAATCCTTCAGAAATTCTTAATTTTTGCGACAACGCAGAAAAAATAGTTTCTGAGTATCGTAAGGATGTAATAAACAGTGAAAAGTCTTTTATACTTGACTATTCAAAAACAGGTATTTGTAAAATAGGCGAAAAGGTTTGCGGCGACACAGGTAATGTTTTTACTACCTCTGATAATAGGTGTGTAATTACAATTTGTGACGGAATGGGCAGTGGGCACGATGCGGCAAAAGAAAGCCAAGAAATATCGTTTTTAATAGAAAACATGCTGAAAAAAGGCTTTGACAAAAACGATGCGTTGCTTTTTGTAAACCAAACGCTATTAATGAACGGTAAGGGAAGTATTGCCGGCCTTGATATGCTTTTTATCGATTTGCTTAACGGTAGCGGCCGTATTATAAAAGCAAATGCCGCACCTACATATGTTTACAGGCACGGCAATATTTATGAAATAGGTAAGGCATCGGTCCCCTTGGGGGCCTTGGATAGCCCTGATTGCTTTGAACAAAATTGTATATTTCTTAAAGATGACATTATAATTATGGTTTCTGACGGATTTGAATGTGATAAACAGGTTTTAAAAGAATGTTGTAAAAACATGAAGGATTGTCTGGGCGCAGCCAACGCAATTGCAGAAAAAAGCAACAAACCAAATGATGATGTTACGGTTATTGTTGCAAAAATCGCATAATAGGTTTTTGTAACTTACTTATAAAAAATCTTTTTGCATTAAAAAGATTTACGGGCTGCATAAGCAGCCCGTATTTTTAAGTTAGAAGTATTTTTTGATTTTATCCGTTGCAAGATTTACGTCACAGCTAACTGTTATGAAAATCTTTATGTCGTGGTTTGTTATTATGTGCTGAAGCTTTTCTATGAATTCTTCAAATGCGGGAATGTCGTCTGTTCCGCAGATTTTCATAATAGAGTCAACATAAAGAGCTGTAATATCGTAATTGCCTGCTATAAGACCGCTTACGAAACCATAAAAAGAACTATAATCGTTAATTTTAAATTCATCAGCGCTAATAAGACGCGCTTGAGGGCTTATTTGAAAGCGAAGTTTATCGCCTTTTTCAATGCAGATAACGCTACCGTGTTCTTCGGATACAGAGGCATTGACCTGATCGATAAGAGCTTTTGTTTTACCCGTACCTTTAAGGCCCATGAAAATTTTAATCATTTGTATCACTCCTTTTCTATATTATATCATTTATTTATCGTTATTTCAAGTCGAAATTTGAAAAATCTTCAAATTTGTTTACAATAAATAAATATTCAGCCGAAATTACAGCATTTTCTCCAATTCGGCTTTTTTATCTTCATAACCAGGTTTGCCTAAAAGGGCAAACATGTTTGCTTTGTACATTTGTACGCCTGGCTGATCGAAAGGATTGACACCTAAAAGATATGCTGAAATTCCGCAGGCTTTTTCATAAAAATAGATAAGATAACCCATAGAAAACTCATCCATATCATCAACTTCTATTACAACGTTAGGAACGCCGCCGTTTACGTGTGCTAAAATTGTGCCCAGATAAGCTTTTTCACTAACGTTTTGCATTGTTTTGCCTGCTAGGAAGTTAAGCCCGTCTGCATCGCTTTCGTTAGCTGTTACAGTGATGTTTTTCTTAGCGTTTTTAATCCAAATAACAGTTTCAAACATATTACGCTGACCTTGCTGAACATACTGGCCAAGTGAATGTAAATCAGTTGAAAAAATCATACCGGCAGGGAACAGGCCTTTACCGTCTTTTCCTTCACTTTCACCCATAAGTTGTTTAATCCACTCGGAAAACATCATCATACCGGGTTCGTGTGCAACGGTGATTTCTGTACTTTTACCTTTTCTAAGCAAGATGTTTCTGATAGCAGCGAATTTATAACAGTCGTTTGTTGATAAATCAGGGTTAGCAAAATCCGAATGTGCTTTTTGTGCACCCTGCATAAGCTTATCTATATCTATGCCTGAACAAGCAATAGGTAACAGACCAACAGCTGTTAAAACGGAATAACGGCCTCCAACATCATCAGGAACAACAAATGTTTCATAACCTTCTTTAGTTGCAAGGTCTTTAAGTGTTCCTCTTGCCTTATCTGTAGTTGCATAAATTCTCTTTTTAGCATTTGCCCCGTATTTTTTTTCCATAAAATCTTTTGCAATTCTGAAAGCCAAAGCAGGCTCAGTTGTTGTTCCGGATTTGGAAATAACATTTACGCTTACATCTTTACCTTCGCAAAGCTCAAGGACCTCTTCAAAATATGTCGAACTTATGCTGTTGCCTAAAAAATAAATTTCCGGAGTTTTCTTTTTCAAGCTATTGTAAAGAGGTGATTTAACTGCTTCAATAACCGCACGGCTGCCCAAATAAGAGCCTCCGATACCGATAACTAAAAGAACATCGCTGTCGGAAATGATTTTTTCAGCAGCGATTTTAATGCGTGCAAATTCTTCTTTATCATAATTATACGGGAGATCAACCCAGCCGAGAAAGTCGTTTCCGAGCCCTGTTTTGTTTGTTAAAAGCTCATGTGCGGTGTTAACGAACGGCTGAATTGATGTGTATTCATTTTCACCGATAAAATTTTTGAGATGCCTTGTTTCAAGTTTTACTGCCATTTATATTCCACCTTATAATTTAAAATCCTGTGCATCGTAGCTAACCTTGTTTACAGGTAGCGAGGGTATACGCTTAAGAGGGTCATATTTAAACTTACCGCATTTAAACCGTCTATTAAGAAGGCCTAGTTTATCACATGCGGTATGCTCTCCGTTTTTGAGAGTATAACCGTATTTACAATAAATACAATCTGTTTCTATGTGTTTATTATACACGTTTTTTATCCTCCTAAACGGATTATCTTAGAATTCTAATCTTACCTATTACGGGGAGCTCATTTTCCTCGCCTTTTACTGCGTTGACAATTCCGTATATGGCAAGAGCAAAAAATCCAAGTGAAATAAGACCTGAAAAAATGCTTATAATTATTTTGAAAACAATAAAAAACGGCCATGAGAAAATTGCCATTAATATTGCACTGATAACACTAACACCAATCTCAAACAATAAAAGGACCAGCCCTTGGTTTGCATGAAAACGGGCAAAAGATGAATTAGGTGCTGCAAATATGGGTATAAGAACCAATATCCATATGTAAGACAGCACTCCCATTATTTTATCGCTGTTGACGTTTAAAGATATATTTTGGTTGTTGGAACTTTCATTTCCTTTTGTTGATGCTCCGCACACCGGGCAGAAATTAGAATTTTCTGAAAGTTGTGCACCGCATTTACTGCAAAATGCCATATAGACTCCACCTTATAAAAAAGATTAATATATATATAATATCATAAGAACCTCGAAATGTCAAGAAGAATGTCGATAAGTTTTTACATATTTAATATCGACAATTCCACATATTTATGATAAAATAAATAAAGGGAATAAAGTTTAAATAAAGATTGAAAAAATAAGGAAAAAATAGGATGAAAAAGTATTATAACGGCTTAATAACAGTAATGTTTTTACTGTTTTTGACGACTATGTTGCTTTTATTGATTTTTTTACCGAAAGAAGATTTTTCAGAAGCGGAAAATCGATATCTTGCAAAATTTCCTGCCGTAACGGCAATGAAGGTTGCAGAAGGTGCATTTGGAGATGATTTTGAAAAATATTTATGCGACAGATTCCCTTTCAGAGGTTCTTTTGTCGGGTTGAAAACAGATATTCTTACAGCTGCACAAAACACTGAAATAAACGGTATTTACGTAGGTAATAATATGTTGTTTGACAGCTTTGATAAGATTGATAAAGACCTTGAAGAAAAACAGATAAGCGCAATCAATTCTTTTATAGGAAATGTTAATGCCCCGGTATATTTTACGCTTGCACCAAACAGCCTGTGCATTAACGCAAAAAATCTTCCTCAAAACGCTCCTGTTGAAGATCAGCGAAAATACATAAATGAATTTTATGATAGATTAAATTGTCATACAGTTGATTTATGTTCTCGTTTAGATTTATTTCAAAACGAGTATCTTTATTACCGCACCGATCATCACTGGACAACCTTAGGATCTTTTTACGCTTATGAGAAAATATGTGAAGTATTACGTGTTAGGGCATCAAAAATAACAGATTATAATATTACTAAAGTTTCTGATAATTTTTTTGGGACACTTTATTCAAAAGGTAATTTTAAAATTACACCGGATGAAATTTATAAATTTGATAATCAAAATAAAATTTCACTTGAATATGATAACGGAGTAATAACAAACACGTTATATTTTGATACGGCTTTATCTCAAAAAGACAAATATGCATATTTTCTGGGAGGAAATCCTGCTTATTTAAAAATAACATCAGAAGTTGACAACGACAAAACACTTGTTGTTATTAAGGACAGTTATTCACATTGTATGGTTCCGTTTTTAGCATCGTCTTTTGAAACGGTATATCTTCTTGATTTGAGATATTTAAACAAAGATATAGTTGAGCTTGTCAACAGCCTAGAGGCGACACAAATATTAGTTTTATATAATGCAAAAACATTCAGCGAGGATAGAAACATATTAAAAATGGGGTTTTAAAAAAATGGGTAAATTCAGCGGATTATTAATGGTAAGCGATCTTGACAGAACGCTCTTCGGAGAATCAGAAACACAGTTCATCTTACCGCAAAACAATAAAGCAATTGAGTATTTTATGGCTAACGGAGGTTATTTTACATTTGCAACAGGCAGAGGTTTTGTTGCAGCCGGTAAGCTGACTAAAGATGTTCCTAAAAACGCACCTGCAATACTTTTTAACGGGCAGATGATATATGATTTTGAAAAAAACGAAAAAGTTTTTTCGGATGATATTTCAACCGAAAATATAAAAGTATTTCTTGGGAAAATGTGTGAAAAATTTTCTAATGTGCCGAAAGTCGTTTTTTATCAAAATAAAATGTTCAGCGTAAACGACGATATAGCAACAGATAATATGAAAAACAGAATTAACATGGAAGGCGAAAGGCGTGATTTCAGAGAAGTACCGCTCCCATGGATAAAAATACTGCTTGCTTCTGATGAGAGAACTGTAAATGAAATGATGGATTATGCTAAAACTTTAGATCTAACCGGGCTTCAATGTGTTTGTTCGACACCTGTTTTAATGGAAACAATGAAAGCCGGTGTTTCAAAAGCGACAGGGCTTAAAAAGCTTGCAGAAATTCTCGGTATAGATATGAAAAACACAATAGCAATCGGGGATTATTATAACGATGAAGCTATGCTTAGGGCTGCCGGACATACGTTTGTACCGGAAAATGCAGCAGAGGATTTAAAGCCTCTTGCAGAAAAAGTTGTGTGTCACCACCGAGACGGTGCAATTGCGGATGTTATTGAATATCTTGATAATCATTTTTGAAAAAGGGCTTGATTTTTTCAAGAAAATGTAGTATAATAAGATATATATTAAAAAAGGAGTGTGAACAGTCGTGACTACTGACCCTTACGGGCGAAGTTGCAACAAACAAAATAGCGGGAATTGCGGCTGTTTGCGCGCATAAATTTTTTCTGTGTAAAAATTTATGGCCATGTCGCATTTACCGTATTATGGAGGTAGAAGTGACATGGTTGAATTTTTTAAAACCATAAATAACAAAATTGCGAAGATAGATTCGCCCGAACAAAATTGCTGGATAAACGTATCAAACCCTACCGATGAAGAGATTTCTCAGATAGTTGGTCTTATAGGTGTTGATGATTCTTTTATCAAAGCTGCCCTTGACGAAGAGGAAACTTCCCGTGTTGAGGCGGATGAAGGTAACGTATTGGTTATCGTAGACGTTCCTTATACTCACAAAGATGAAGAAACTGTTATATATGAGACTATGCCTCTCGGTATGATAATAACAGACGATTATTTTGTAACAGTATGCCTTAGAGATTATTCTGTTATTAATGATATTGAAGACGGATACGTTAAAAATGTTCAAACAGCGCATAAAACACAATTTATGCTTACTTTATTATTAAAAACTGCAAATAGGTATTTGCAATATCTTCATCAAATAGACAAGTATTCAATTGCTATTGAAAAGCGTTTACAAGTCTCAATGAAGAATAAAGAGCTTATTCAGATGCTTGATCTTGAAAAATCACTTATATATTTTACAACATCACTCCGTGCAGACGAAACAACGCTAAACAAAATTCTTAAAGGCAGATATATTAAACTTTACGAAGAAGATAAAGATTTACTTGATGACGTATTAATAGAAATTGCACAGGCAATAGAAATGTCTCAAATTTATTCAAGCATTCTTATAGGCACTTCAGATGCATTAGCTTCGATTATTTCCAATAACCTTAATATTGTTATGAAACGGTTTACGCTTATTTCAATACTTTTTGCAATTCCAACAATTGTTACCGGTTTTTACGGTATGAATATAGTTTTTTCAGGTGAGTCTACACCGATTCCGCTTGCGCAGTTTTGGTGGGTTCCGCTAATTATTTCAGGTATAGGAATACTTATAACTTGGTTGATTTTGCGTAATGACAGAATGATGAGATAATTAAATAAATATTCAGCAAGAGAGCTTTACTGTTCTCTTGCTTGACTTTTTCATAATATTTTGTTATAATCTATTATATAGTCATAAACAGGAGAGAGTTATTTTAATGATTAACAATAAGAAAAACCTCTCGGAAGACGAAGATCTGTTTGAAATGAAAAAATATAAAGAAAGACTTGCTCTTGCGTTGAAAGCATCAAGAATATGTGTGTTTGAAGTTGATATTAAAAATCAATTATATACATTTTTTGAAAATGCGGAAGATATCTTTGGTGTATCCGGAAAAATTGTTTTGGATGAAGTTAGACCATTTAGTGAACTATCACCTGATGAATATCAAAAAAAAGTTTCAGAATACTTTTCACATCCGGAAGATGCAGAGGTTATAGATAAAGCCTTTAAGAATATTTTTAACGGAACATCTACAACTTATAATGCACGCATGAAAGCAGGAGGTTCTAACTTTATTTGGTGTAAAGTTGATGTCACTCCTATTATGGATAATAATGAGCCAGTTAGAATGATAGGTGTTATAACAGACATCAGTGAAATAAAAGCGAAAACAGCATTGCTTGAAAAAAAATCTTTAATTGATAGCTTTACAGGCCTTTATAATAAAAACTATTCAATAAAACTTATTAAAGATATTTTTAATAAAAAGAATAAACAAAAACACGCATTGGTTTTTATTGATATCGATAATTTTAAAAAGATAAATGATACTTTAGGCCACTTTGCCGGTGATGATATATTAAAATTATTTTCTGAAAAAATAAAAAGCGTAGTAAGAAAGCATGACATTATCGGTAGATTCGGTGGAGATGAATTTATTATTCTAATACAGGATATAAAAAACAAGAACGAAATTGAAGCCGTGTTACAACGTTTGATGCAATGTGATAATGATAATTATTCTTTTACGGTAAGTATTGGTGTATCGGTTTTTTCTCAAGATGGATCGGATTTTAACGATTTGTTTAAAAAAGCAGACAGAGCTCTTTATCAATCAAAAATATATAAGAATATATATACATTCTATTCTGATTTATAAGCGCTGTATATGCTGGCGGATATGGCGCATTTTCTGTAAATGTTTTTAAAAGGTTAATTTTATGAATTGTTTTTTATGTCCGCGGAAATGCGGAACAGACCGAAGTGTAAACAGTGGGTATTGCGGAACAAAAGATATTGTATATATTGCCCGTGCTACGGCACATCATTGGGAAGAACCGTGCATATCAGGTGAAAAAGGTTCCGGCACAGTGTTTTTTTCAGGTTGTCCGTTGCACTGTGTGTATTGCCAGAATAGTAAAATTTCAAACAGCGAAAAGGGGAGAGCTGTAAGTATAGACGATCTTTGTGAGATTTTTCTTGATTTACAAAAACAAGGATTACACAATATAAACCTTGTAACGCCGACACATTATTCAATCCAAATTGCTGAGGCTTTAAGAAAATCAAATTTACAAATACCAGTTGTATATAATACAAGCGGTTATGAAAATGAAAATTCTTTAGATTTGATGAACGGTCTTGTAAATGTTTATATGCCTGATTTTAAGTATTTTTACAGTACTACAGCAAAAAAATATTCAAATGCACCGGATTATCCTTTGATTGCACAAAAAGCTATTAAAATTATGTACAAGCAAGTTAAAAAACCCGTTTTTAAAAACGGACTTATGAAAAGCGGTGTAATAGTCCGGCACCTTGTTCTTCCCGGCCACACACTTGAAGGCAAGCGAATAATAGAGTGGCTGTATTCAAATTTCGGTAATGATATTTATATTTCTATTATGAATCAGTACACACCTATGCAACATTTTGATGTATTTCCCGAACTGAATAGAAAAGTTACGGCAATGGAATATCGTGACGTTGTAAAATTTGCGGAAAAGATAGGTGTGGTTAATGCTTTTTTACAAGAAGGGGATACAGCAAAAGAAAGTTTTATACCTGATTTTGCAGAATAAGTAAAGTATAGTCACTTAACTCTAAAATCGGTCCCTCTTTTTAGCCTATTTTTCGACTGACTGTGTTATCCTCCTTGAAATACGGTAGTATTTCTGCGTCGTCTGCCTTGTCAGACAAAAAATATTCTTAAAAAGCTAGAACCATTTTTAAAGTTAAGTAACTATAAATTGAATTTGTGATTAAATATTAAGGATAGTTTCAACGATTAATCGTTGAAACTATCCTTTTAAAACGAATTATGTTAAGCTTTTTCTGGAATGACACGAATTTCCAAAAAGTCTATATTGAAGGGTAATCCATTGTTTTTAACTGCAATTTCGATCATATTAACTTGTTCAAATATTGAATTATCATCAATGTCAAAAACATATCCTTTTTTGCGTGTAAAAAACGGACGAATGTCTTCGGTTGAGGAACAAATTATCTTATTTGAGTTTATATAAACCTCAAAATTATCAAGTGGTAGAGGGGTTTCATCAATCGGAAGTTTTGT
Source organism: Clostridiales bacterium (assembly GCA_003343705.1). Classification (GTDB taxonomy): domain Bacteria; phylum Bacillota; class Clostridia; order Oscillospirales; family UBA644; genus QAKR01. The sequence continues at coordinate 39,261 of QAKR01000003.1, forward strand.
TTTATAAGCATAAATATCTTTCATTTCAGTTGTATCTTTGTACGAGTTTTCCGGATTGTAAGAACACCCAAGCACTATTTTTACTTTGTCTGTCGGTAAGATATTACCTGTACGTGCCCTGACTTGAAGATATTTATTAGGATCATTACAAACTGCGGGAAATGGCTTGTATCGTTCACGCCAAGCGGGAACAGTGTCATGGAATGTTGGTATATGACGCCTTATACATTTCTGTGATGATTCTTTATCTCCTGCATTACGGAAAAGATGCTGATAATTATCCCACTTGAAAAGATCTTGATACATAACTTCATTTGACGGGTCGTTAAAGTCTGTTGCATTAGTCCGCATAAAGTTGAAAAAGTATATGCAGTCTGCGCCAGCAGATAAATACTGATATGCAGCGGCCATTGCCGTTTCGTGTGTTTGAAGCCAGAATAGCTCTCCTCCTGTGCAAGTTTGAAGTATAAGCTCGAGGCCTGCGGCAAGCTCAACGTTATATGGGCTAAGAATGTTTTTCCAAAATTCAATAGGTAAGTCATTGTCCGTAGGGCACCAACGAGGAGACGGCACTATTACGTCAATAAGTTTTTCTTTTGCCATTGTAACAACGTCAAATCCTTCATAAAAACAATCAGTCGGATCTTGAGGTATTCTTATTGAAATCTCTATGTTTTTATTGCGGATTTTTGCAAATCTGTCTACAAGCTCTTTAATTTCACGTATGTAGTTAATCATGACTCCACGGCCCGCATATTCGCCGCCTATAGAAAAACAAAACTGCTCACGCATAAAGTCCAGATCAATACCGTCAACATCATATCGTTCTAAACATTCTTGTATATAATTATACATTTTATCGCGAACAGGCTTTTTGCCAAAATCAAAACAATTATCATAATATTCTGTTGGTTTGTGATGTGAAACCCTGCGAAGTTCTTTATGTTCATGAAAATAATCATCAAGCATGAAACTTTGGTCTGCAAAGCTATCGTGACAGTCGTTCATTCGAAAAGAAAGCCAGGGGCGGATATTAATTTCTCGTAAAAGCTGTATCCAATGTGCAAATACATCATAACCGTTTTCAATAAAGCATTTATAATATATGTTGTCTGAATAATCAACATCTTTTCCGTTTTCAACTTTTTGATAGTGCTTTTCCGCATAAGACATCATCACTTTAGACGGCGCTAAAGAAAGCATGTAATTCAGGTTTATAAGATAATCAGTAATTTGAGTATCCTTATATTGATATATGAACTCTTTTTCAAGTTCTGGAGTAGGCATTTTATGCGCACAGGCATATTCACCGAAATGGTGTGCCGCATCCTCGTTAAACATTATTTTTCGTGATTTCTTCATTTTATCAGCTCCTTTGAGTTGTAGTATAACACAGTAGATTTTTAATGTCAAGTATAAATCATTTGTTTTTTGGCAAATATTACCTTAAAGGAGTGATTTTATTGAAAACCGCAAAAAAAATAATTATAGTATGTCTTATCTTAGCTGTTATTCTATTACCGTTATCAATTTATTCCTATGCTTCGGAAAAACGTGAGCTTGAAAATTTTGTAAGGTTTCATATAAGGGCAAATTCAGATAGTGAAGAAGATCAATCATTGAAATTATCGGTTAGAGACGAAGTTTTAAAAAAGACAACATCTTTATTATCCGATTGTAACAGTAAAGAGTCCGCAAAAAATATACTTAATGAAAATCTTGATGAAATAATTAATATAGCTAATGACGTTATAAAACAAAAAGGGTTTTCCTACACGGTTTCGGCGTATATAGATAATGAATGGTTTGATAAAAAAGATTATGACGGTTTTTATTTACCTGAAGGTAATTATGATGCTCTTATAATAGAAATTGGTTCTGGCGAAGGTCATAATTGGTGGTGTGTGTTATATCCTTGTGTTTGTTTAAGCGGAAGTTACGGTGAAATTGAAACTGATCAAGAAAAAGTTCCTGACCGTTTCAAAACCTCAACAGAAGTGACGGAAGGGGAGGTTAAATTCGACTTTTGGGTTGTAAAATTTTTCAGAGGGTTATTTTCATAAAACAAAAAGGGGAGCGTCAAGCTCCCCTTAAATTTGTTTAAACGTATTTTATATATCTTGTAATAACTCGGTGATATTAAACATCTGTTTTACTACATGAAAAATATCTTGTTTTTACCTTGTTTGAAACGTCTTTACATTTATCAATAGCACTGTTTAATGCTTTATTTACTTTTGCGTTGTTGTTAATCAATATAACAACAGTTGCAATAATTGCGCCGAGTAATGCAGCAGCTGCTACGATTTTAAAGATTGTTTTTAATGTTACGTTGATTTTATCTGGCATAATAAAACCTCCTATATAATTTTAACCTAAACTTGCAAAAATATAAATAAGAGAACCAAAGAGGCTCAAGCATAAAGCGATCACTAATATAAGAGCTATTACTCTTGCTGTTTTGTTCTGCATATTAACCTCCGATATGTTTAAAAATGTTATTGCCCTCTGCGTCAACAGCAACTGTAAGACGGAAATCTTGGATTTCCAGCTCTTTAATGCTTTCACAACCGAGTTCGTCAAATGCAATTACTTTTGATGATGTTATAGCTTTTGAGGCTAAAGCTCCTGCTCCGCCCAATGCACAAAGATAAACACCTTTATTTCTTTTACATGCTTCTATAACTTCAATGCTTCGTTCACCTTTGCCGATTGTAGCGAAAAGCCCTAAATCCATTAAAGCAGGTGTATAAACATCCATTCTGGAGGATGTAGTAGGCCCGCAGGCACCAACGGCTAATCCGTTTTTTGCAGGAGTCGGTCCTGCAAAATAAATAAATGAATTTTCAAGCGGAAAGGGAAGCGGTTTATTTTCTTTAATAAGTCCAGCAATTTTTTTATGTGCAGCATCTCGTGCTGTATAAACTTTACCTGAAAGCAGCAATGTTGTACCTACAGGTAATTTTCTTATATCATTAATTTGTGAAGTGTTGAGACAAATCATTTATTTTTCATCGTCTTTCTTATTTGTGCTATTTTCTCAAGAACAGCAGAAACATCAGGCCTTTTTTCTGTTATCTTTTTAACGGCGTCCCGTTCACGTTTTGCTTCGGCTATTATTTCCGAAGCACGTTTTGTTGCTTGTTGTTTTATTTTTTCTGCTTCGTCTTTAACGTCTTCAATCATAACATCAATATTCTCTACTATTTCGTTAAAAACAGCTTCGTCGTTGCGCAAAGACTCTATTTCATTTTGAAGAGAAGCAATTTTTTCTTTTTGTTCGTCTATAACTGATTCATTATTACGTAAGGAAACTAATTCGTTTTCAAGGTCAACAATTTTTTTAGCTTGATCTTGTATAACTGATTCATTATTACGTAAAGATGCCAGTTCATTTTCAAGAGCAGAAATTTTTTCTGTTTGTTCGTTAATAAGCGTTTCTTTTTCAGTAATTACAGCTTCTCTGCAATCTATTGTTTTATTCATATTTCTTACTGCTGTTTCGAGAGTAGTGATTTTTTCAGAAAGCTCAGTTTGCTTTTCAATTAATTCGTCTTCCTTTTCGCGCCAAGAACTATCGACTTCTTTAATATATTCAATTACTTGCTCTCGTTTATATCCGCCGAAAGGGGTTTTAGAAAATAAATTGTCGTTCATATGGACACCACCTTAAATATCTTCCTTCACAAGTACACCTAAAAATTTTCGGAATACTTCTGTCGGCTGCTCTTTAAATGTTCGGGCACATGTTTCCGCTTGAGTTTTTGTAGGGCAAATAAAAGAAAATTTAAAAAGCTCTGATCCACCGTCAAGTAATATAAGAGTTACATCGAAATCCGAATCTTTTTCGGTTATTTCGGTTTTAACATTAAGTTCACGACGCAACTCTGTCAGCTTTATTGTTGTTGCTGCCGTTATCTTTTTACGTAGAGAAAGAGGTGCATCGTTTTCAAGCTCTTTGATAATTATCTTTCCTGTCTCGGAAATTTTAACAAAGTCACCAATCTGGATAATATGTTTTTGCTCTAAAAGCTCATTTACACAAAGTTGTACGCTTAAACAGTTTATGTCACATGATGCCGGAATATCCGTCAGAGCAGTTAACGGCAAAGGTGCTTTTGCGGACTTAAGCGCAAGAAGAATGAGAATTTTTAATTGTTGTTCAGGCACAAAGTTTGCCATAATAATTATCCTTTTTATATAATAACATATTTATTTTAAAAATGCAATACCTATGATTGACGATTGTCTTTAACTCTTAAGAATATAGCTATTGTATTATTAAAACATCAGTATTTTGATCGGCTTTGATAATTTGCACTATATTTAACTCTAAAATTATTAAGCCGTTTCTATGCTTGCATCAGCTTGTAATTTTAACTTTTCAACTGCATTTTCACGCATCTTATATTTGAGAATTTTACCGGCTGCATTCATTGGGAACGCATCAATAAAATCTACATATTTAGGTGTTTTATGCTTTGCCATATGTGAACGGCAAAACTCTTTAAGCTCTTCTTCAGTAAGGGTTTCTCCCTCTTTAACAATAACGCAAGCCATGATCTCTTCTCCGTATTGTTTGTCAGGAACACCGATTACTTGTACGTCTTTAACTGCAGGATGTGTATAAATAAAATCTTCAATCTCTTTCGGATATATATTTTCACCGCCGCGGATGATCATATCTTTGATACGTCCGGTTATTTTATAATAACCTTCAGGTGTTCTCCTAGCCAAATCACCTGTATGAAGCCATCCGTCTTTGTCAATTGCTGCAGCAGTAGCTTCCGGCATTTTATAATAACCCTTCATGATGTTATAACCACGTGCTACAAACTCTCCGTCTGTGTTGTCCGGTAAATCCTTACCTGTTTCAGGGTCTACAATCTTACATTCAACACCGAAAATTTCTTTTCCGACAGTTGTAACACGAAGATCAAGAGAATCATCTGTTTTGCTCATTGTACAAGCAGGAGAAGCTTCCGTTTGTCCGTAAGTAATACATATTTCGGACATGTTCATTTTATCAACAACATCACGCATTACTTTTATCGGGCAGGGTGAGCCGGCCATAATACCAGTTCTCATATATGAAAAATCTGTTTTAGAAAAGTTTTCATGTTCAAGAAGCGCAATAAACATTGTAGGAACACCATGAAATGCCGTAATTTTCTCTTTATTTATACAATCAAGAGAAATTCTAGGTGAAAAAGCAGGAATTGGGCACATTGTGCTTGCGTGTGTCATGGAAGCTGTCATTGCCAAAACCATACCGAAGCAATGGAACATCGGAACCTGAATCATCATTCTGTCTGCAGTTGATAAATCCATACAGTCGCCGATTGCTTTTCCGTTATTAACAACGTTATAGTGTGTAAGCATAACTCCTTTAGGGAAGCCTGTCGTTCCCGAAGTGTACTGCATATTACAAACGTCATGAACATTTATAGATTTTGCAAGGCGTTCAACTTCTTCAATAGGTGTTTGTTCCGCCATTGACATTGCTTCTTCCCAAGTGTATGCGCCGTCAATATTTGCCCCTACGGTAATAATGTTTTTAAGAACAGGTAGTTTTTTAGAAGTAAGGCAGCCTTTTTCACTTGTAGCAAGTTCAGGGCAAAGTTCTTTAATTATTTCAATATAATTACTGTCTTTGTATCCGTCAATCATTACAAGGGTATGCGTGTCAGACTGTTTAAGCAAATATTGTGCTTCATGGATTTTATAAGCCGTATTTACTGTTACAAGTATTGCACCTATTTTTGTTGTAGCCCAGAATGTTATATACCATTGGGGAACATTTGTAGCCCAAACAGCAACGTGATCACCTTTTTTTACACCCATTGAAATAAGCGCTCTGGCAAAGGTATCAACATCATTGCGAAATTCAGGGTATGTACGTGTATAGTCTTGAGTTGTATAGCGGAAAGCATATTGGTCTGGGAATTTTTCGCACATCATATCCAATACTTCCGGGAAGGTGTAGTTAATAAGCTGGTTCTTTTCCCAAACATATTTACCTGTTCCGCGATTATTATCTTGAAGCTTTGGTGCGTATTCATCAATTATATCATGCATATAAGATGCAAAATGGGGGAATACAACACCGCAATCTTCAATGTTATTTGCCCAACGCTTAACCCATTCAAGTGAAATGTAACCGTTATACTTAATGGATTTAAGTGCAGACATTATATCAGCAATCGGAAGCGTTCCTTCGCCGATAAGTTTATATTCAATAATATTATCGGCATTTACAACACTGTCTTTTATATGAGTATATTTTATGTATTTCCCGAGATTTTCAACGGTTTGAGCCGGTGACTCGTTCATATATCGATAGGGGTGTTGCATATCCCAAAGGGCAGCAACCGCCGGGCTGTTTACTCGTTCGAGTAACGCACGAAGACGCTTAGTATCTGCATAAACACCATTTGTCTCGACTAAAAGCGTAACACCTGTTCCTTCAGCTGTTTTAGCTAAGTCAGAAAGTGTTTCAAATATTTGATTATCGTCAACTTCGCCTTCGGGAGCAGGATTCTTATCTGCTAAAATTCTGATGTATGGAGAGTGAAGCTTTTTGGCAAGATCGATATATGCTGAAATTTCGGCTGCATTTTCTGCTTTTTTATCGGCAAATTTTAGGCAGCAACCGGAGGATAGGCACGGGATTTCAAGATTTAGTCGACGTAGTGTGGCGACTGTTGTGTCTATTTGTCCTTCGGTGAAAGGACGAGCATTAACAGCGAAAATATCTTCGCCGAGACCTCTGATTTCTATGCCGTCATATCCAAAATCTTTCGCAACGGAGTAGATATCACTCCAGGAAAAATCAGGACAGCCTAAAGTAGAAAATGCTAATTTCATAAAATGTCCCTCTTATATTAATATTTTAATTTAGAAAACTGTTATATACTGCTTGCAAGAGTATTTTAATTATTTTGTACCGAAAATTCTGTCTCCGGCATCGCCGAGACCGGGTACGATATATCCATGTTCATTTAAGCACTGGTCAAGAGCCGCACAATAAACTTCAACATCAGGGTGGTCTTCATTAAGGCGTTTTACACCTTCGGGTGCAGCGATTATATGGACGCTTTTAATTCTTTTAACACCGTAATTTTTAAGGAATTGTATTGCTGCGGAAGCAGAACCGCCTGTTGCAAGCATCGGGTCAACAACGATAACGTCGCGTTCGCTGATGTCTGAAGGAAGTTTGCAATAATATTCAACAGGATTAAGTGTTTCGGGGTCGCGGTAAAGACCGATATGACCAATTTTAATAGACGGGATAAGAGTAAGCATTCCGTCAACCATTCCGAGACCTGCTCTTAATATAGGAATAACAGCAAGCTTTTTGCCTGCAATCATTTTTGCTTTTGTTGTACATATAGGGGTTGTTATTTCAACCTCTTCAAGAGGGAGGTCACGTGTAACTTCATAGCACATAAGCATAGAAATCTCATTAGCTAACTGTCTGAAATCCTTTGAGCCTGTGTCAACGCTGCGCATAAGTGATACCTTGTGCTGTATCAGCGGATGGTTTGTGAAATTTACTTTCATTGTTAAAAACTCCTTATATAAATTTTTATTCAAACATATCAATACGTCTTTGATGTTTGCCGCCTTCGAACTCTGTGTTTATAAACACTTCAACAAGCTCATCAGCAAGGCCTTCACCTAAAACGCGTGCGCCTATACAAAGTACGTTTGCATCATTGTGCATACGTGTGAATTTTGCACTGAAATAGTCGCTGCAAGCAGCTGCACGAATTCCTTTTTGCTTATTGGCAACCATACTCATACCGATGCCTGTTCCGCAAACAAGAATACCTTTTTCGCATTTACCTTCTTGAATAGATGCGCAAAGATTTTTAGCAAAAACAGGGTAGTCGCATGAATCTGTATTGTTTGTGCCGAAATCTTCAAAATCAATATTGTTTTCGGAAAGATAGTTTTTAATTTTTTCTTTAAGTTCATAACCTGCGTGATCAGATGCAATAGCAATCATTTTGTTTTCTCCTTTAAATTTTCAAGTCTTTCTCGCTCTGCTTGCGGCGCCCGCAAGTAAACAGGAGAGAGAGCTTCATGGTTTACCGAAACACCGCCTCCGCTGTTTACAAGTGAAAGTATGTTTTCGGCTGTTATATATCGTTGTGACGGCGGTGAAAATATAAAGTTGCAATCATAAAGCAAATTTGTTCCGTCGCCCACAATGAGCGTTTTGTTATCGAGTTCATTTAAGAGCTCGTTTTTTTCTATTCGTCTGTCAGGGCAAAGTCTTACAAGCTGCCCATCTTCAACGGTAAATAAAGCATTGTAAAATTGATTTCTTCTTGCGTCCATAACGGCGCATATTTTATCTGTGTGATAAATTCCGTTGTATGCAGCAGCTGCAAGTGTTGAAACTGCAACACATTCGATATTATTTGCAAATGCCAGACCTTTAGCTGTTGCCACTCCGATTTTTATACCTGTAAAAGATCCGGGGCCAACCGTTAAAGCTATTTTATCCAATTCTTTTATTTCAAGCCCTGAAAGTTTCATTACATTTTCAACAGCACATAAGAGTGTTTGGGAATGTGTTAGCCCGTTGTTTATAAACTGCGAAGCAGTTATTTTATCATCCACCATTACCGCTGCAGAACATGATACGGACGATGAGTCAATTGCCAAAATCTTACTCAACGGTTATTATCCTTTCATCAGGCGAAGAGCCGTATTCAAAATTTATTTTTACAGCTTCGGGAAAGTATTCTTCTGCAATACCGCTCCACTCTATTATGGCTATATTGCTTTCGTCGCAATCGTCAAAAAGGCCTGTAGAGTATGCATCGTCATAACCGTCAAGCCTGTATAGGTCGTAATGTAACACAGGTATATGGGCATCGTAACGGTGGCATATTGCAAAAGTCGGGGAGGTAACTTCACCTTTATAACCAAGTCCATTTAAAAGGCCTTTTGTAAAAACAGTTTTTCCTGCACCCATTTCGCCGTTAAGAAAAATAACAGTTCCTTTTCTTAAAGTTTGTGCGAATTTTTCAGCAAAACTAAATGTTTCCTTTTCGCTATTGCTTATAATTTTCATATTATTCCCATTCAATTGTTGCCGGCGGTTTCGGCGAAATGTCATAAAGAACACGGTTTACACCGTTAACTTCAGAAAGAATGCGATTTGTAATTTTATGCAAAACAGACCAGGGGATTTCTTCTATGTCGGCTGTCATTGCATCTATTGTATTAACCGCACGGATTATAACAGGATATTCAAAACAACGTGCATTGTTTTTGACCCCAACGCTTTTAAAATCGGGAACAGCAGTGAAATATTGCCATACTTTACCGGATAAACCTGCTTTATCAAATTCATCTCTTAAAACAGCATCAGATTCACGAACCGCTTCAAGTCTGTCTTTTGTAATCGCGCCTAAACAGCGGACACCGAGACCCGGGCCGGGGAATGGTTGACGATATACCATGCTTTCGGGAAGACCAAGCTCAATACCGCAAGCTCGAACTTCGTCTTTAAAAAGATATTTTAAAGGTTCAACAAGCCCGAACTTCATATCTTCGGGAAGACCGCCAACATTATGATGGCTCTTAACTATTTTTGCGGTTTTAGTTCCGCTTTCAACAATGTCCGGATATATGGTTCCTTGAGCTAAAAGCTCAATATTCTCAAGTTTTTTAGCTTCTTCTTCAAAAACACGAATGAATTCTGTACCTATGATTTTACGTTTTGCTTCAGGGTCTGCAACCCCTTCAAGTTTTGTTAAAAAGCGTTCGGAAGCATCAATATATATTAGATTAGCATCAAGTTGGTTTTGGAAAACTTCAACTACCTGTTCACTTTCACCTTTTCTCATTAAGCCATGATTAACATGAACACAGTATAACTGTTTTCCTATTGCTTTTATTAGTAATGCTGCAACCACAGAGCTGTCTACGCCGCCTGACAATGCAAGCAAAACTCTTTTTTGACCAACTTGCTGTTTTATAAGCTCAATTTGGTCTGCTACAAAGTTTTTCATATTCCAGTTTGCTTCCGCCTTACAAGTATCAAAAACAAAAGGTTTAATCTTTTCCTGAAGCTCTTTATCACAACAGGGAAGTTTTGCCATATCTTGTTCTTTAAAACTTGTTATATGATTTATAACAAAAATCGGAAGCCCGGAGTTGTAAACACATTGACAACAATCGATCTTTTCGCCGTCTATAATATTATTTTCTCCGCCGTTTATTATAACACCCTTAATATTCGGAAGTGCAAGAAGCTCTTCTTTTTTAATATCGTGGGGATGAATTTCGCTATAAATTCCCAGTGCACGAATGGCTCTTGCAAGCTTTGAGTTTTCAGTGCTACCTAGGTCAAGTATAGCTATCATATCTTGTTTCATTGGTAAATGCTCCTTAAAGTATATATATTATTCCCATTCAATAGTAGCGGGAGGTTTGGAAGTTATGTCATAAGCTATTCTGTTGATATGGGGAACTTCATTTACTATTCTCGTAGATGCTTTATCAAGGATTTCATAAGGTATTTTACACCAGTCAGCTGTCATGAAGTCTGTTGTTGTCACGGCTCGTAAAACAAGCGTATAGTCATATGTTCTTTCGTCGCCCATGACGCCTACTGTTTTCATGTTGGTTAAAACAGCAAAATATTGATTTGCAATTTTATCATAACCGCCGTTATGCATTTCTTCACGGAAAATAGCATCGGCGTCTTGTAATATTTCAAGTTTTTCTTTAGTAATTTCGCCTATAATTCTTATTGCAAGACCGGGGCCGGGAAAAGGTTGGCGGCTCACAAGAGCTTCAGATAAACCCAGCTCACGCCCTAGTGTACGAACTTCATCTTTAAAAAGGTATCTTAAAGGTTCAATAATTTCTTTAAAATCAACTGTGTCAGGTAAACCTCCCACATTGTGGTGGCTTTTTATAACAGCAGCTTTACCTGTACCTGATTCTATAACGTCGGGATAAATTGTCCCTTGAACAAGATAGTCTACCGCACCTATTTTTTTAGCTTCTTTTTCAAATGTTCGAATAAACTCTTCACCAATTATTTTGCGCTTTTTTTCAGGCTCGGATACTCCTGCAATTTTTGAAATATATTCATCGCCTGCATTAACTCTTATTAAGTTGAGATCCATGTTTTTAAAAGCTTCTTCAACTTCGTCGCCTTCGTTTTTACGCATAAATCCATGATCTACAAAAATGCAAGTTAGGTTTTTGCCTACAGCTTTGCCTACTAGTGTAGCTGCAACAGAGCTATCAACCCCGCCTGATAACGCACAAAGAACTTTTTTATCGCCCACTTTTTCACTTATATTTTTAATTGCATTTTTAGCATAATCTTTCATAGTCCAATCGCCGGTGGCTTTACATATATTATAAACAAAATTATGCAAAATAGCTTGTCCGTTTTCCGTATGTGAAACTTCGGGGTGAAACTGAACAGCATAAATTCTTCTGTTATCATCGGCGTAGGCAGCAACCGGACAGCTTTTTGTTGTAGCTGTAACTGAAAAACCTTCAGGAATCTTTTCCACCCTGTCTGTATGGCTCATCCAACAGAAGCCGGAAGGTATATCTTTAAATAAAGTTGTGTCTGTGTAAGAAATTTCCGTTTTACCGTATTCACGGGTTTGGGCTGCGCAGACGTTCCCGCCTAATTCTTTTGCAATTAGCTGTGAGCCGTAGCAAATTCCGAGAATAGGAATACCGAGTTCGAATATTTTTTTGTCAACAGTAGGAGCATTTTCGGTATATACGCTGTTAGGTCCTCCGGTGAATATTATTCCGATTGGGTTGAGTTCTTTTATTTTTTCTATTGGGGTAGTGTTGGGCTTAACTTCAGAATAAACATTCATTTCACGCACTCTGCGTGCAATAAGCTCATTATATTGACCTCCGAAATCAAGGACGAGAACGAATTGATGCATTAATTAATTACCTCTTTCAACCAGTTTTCACATAGTATAGTCCAAGCGGATGCTGTTTTATCTTCAATGCATGCAAGCCCGAGCCCATGACCGCCTTTTTTAAAAATATGCAGTTCATGCGGTATGTTATGGTCGGAAAGCGATGCAGAAAATGCAAGAGAGTTTTTCACCGGAACACAAGTGTCTTCAAATGTATGCCAAATAAAACATGGCGGTGTATAGGCTGTTACTTGTGTTTCACAGGAATAAAATTCAATATCTTTTTCAGTGGGATTTTCACCAAGTAATGATATTTTAGAACCTTCGTGGCCGAAATTTTTCATTGTTATGACCGGATAACATAATATTCCGAAATCCGGTCTGCAATTTTCGTTATCTATATCATCTTCAGGTATACATTCATATTTTAAGTGAGTCATAGCTGTTGCGGCAAGATGGCCGCCGGCAGAAAATCCCAGAACGCCTATTTTATTAATATCTGTACCAAAATCAGATGAATAATATCGTACGAATTTTATAGCACGTTGTAAATCCATTAAGGGTACAGGAGCTTTATAAGGTGAAACACGATAGTCCAAAACAAAAGCTGAATAGCCTAAAGAGTTAAGCCATGTTGCAACATCGGTTCCTTCGTAGTCAAAAGCTTTGCCTGTATATCCGCCTCCCGGGCAAACTATAACGCAAGGATTATTATCACCTTCAAGCAAAAAAGGCATAAGTGAAGGTTCAGGTTGCTCGAAATCTTTATTGTAGAGAGGCGTCTTTTCCCATATTTTGTATGTCATCTTGTTTAGTTTCCTTTTTAAGTTTCTTAGATGTCATAATATATATCCAAAATCCAATAGATAGTATTATCAAAATTCCTACTGCTATTAAATACGGTTTCAAAGATTCAAAGGTGAATTTAGCGAAGGACCCGTTTTTAATCAGTCGTCCATATGCTGTTTGAGCAGTTGTTGCCGCATCAAGTGTAAGTAAAACAGTGATTGTCAGATTATCAGGATAAGAACCGTCATTATTTTTAAAATTAATGATTTTTG
>QAKR01000036.1 GCA_003343705.1 Clostridiales bacterium
TGTAAAAAAACTTTAAGGAGACCGATTATGGATTTGAAGGGTAAAAACGAAAAGAGCTTACCGGTACCGCAGTATTTTTCATGGATAAATAACTGTAACGAAGGCTCTAACGAACAAATGACGCTTTCCAATCTGGATTTTTTTAAATGGCTTGAAGATGAATTTGGAATGAAAATTGAAATATATGCGCTGGATGCAGGGAATTTTGATTCACCACAAGATAACTACTTTGACAGTGAAAACAAAATGTGGAAAAAGAACTTCCCGGACGGCTTTGAAAACATTGTTAAACGTGCAAAAGAATATGGCATAACATTTGGTATATGGGGAGGCCCGGATGGGTTCGGCGACACCCCTGAAAGTAAGAAAAAACGATTTGACGAGGTTGTTTCACTTTGTAAAGATTATGGCTTTGGTCTTTTTAAATTTGATCTTGTTTGCGGAAGCTTACGTGAAGAAAAAAAACAAATATTTGAAAAGATGATAGCAGAGTGCAGAAAATACTGCCCCGAGCTTATCGTTTTAAACCACCGTCTCGACTTGGGAGAAGCGCAAAAATACGTCACAACATTTTTATGGGAAGGGCTTGAAACATATGTTGATGTTATGACACAAAACCACTCTACTGCGCCACACCACCGCCAATCGTTATTAGCACGTGGACTTGTACCTGAACTTCAAAGACTATGTGAAGACCATGGTGTGTGTATTTCATCATTTAATGATTTTTTTGAAGACGATCTTGTTCTACAAGCATTTAACCGTTCACTTGTGTTATCCCCGGAGATATACGGAAATCCGTGGTTTTTACGTGATGATGAGTTTGCAAGACTTGCAAGAATATATAATCTTTCTAAAAAATACGCCCATCTTTTGGTTTCGGGGATTGAACTTCCTGAAAAATACGGACAATACGCCGTTTCACGGGGCGATGAAAACAGCCGTATAATTACACTTCGAAATCTTTCCTGGAAACCTATTGAGATCGAGATTTCTCTTGACAAAGAAATAGGTATAACAGATAAAAATGACATATATTTTCTTCAGTATCATCCCACACAAAAATATTTAGGGAAATTTAATTACGGGGAGAAAATATCAGTAACAGTTGAGCCTTACCGCACATATATGGCTCTTATATCAACAAAAGAACCGGACGACATTCTGCTTTCAGGCTGCGACTATGAAGTTATAAAGAACTTGCCAGGCAAACCTGCTGAAGTAAATATTATCAGAGGCGAAGAAGTTGAAATCCTTTCGCAATTCTCAACAGCGTTACTTGACGGTAACAGCATAAAAAAGACTTTTAATGCAGATGTTGACGAGTATCTTTATGCACCTAAATTTTTGACAACGCTTGAAAAAGGAGATTTACCTGTAAACTCCGAAAAAATGTATGAAACAATCTGTTTTAATGTTTCCTGCGACAGCCTTGAAACACAAGCTGTTAAACGTGCGGGGAAAACAAATTTCCCTGCTGTTCAAAAATGCCGTGATGAATTTTTTAACCAGATTTCTTATAAAGCACGCGGATGTGACTTTTCATTTATGTTTGATTGCTGCGAAGATACTTTTTATGACACCTATTCTATTCCGCTTTCACGTCGCATATGTGGCGGGGCACTTAGAATAGACTTAGGAAATAAATATGACATTGATGAAATGACAATTGATTTTTTCAACGCTAAAAATTCAGAAATGATAGCACCTAATATAATAGCACAAAACGGAGAATTTTCCTCCGACCTTGAAAAATGGAAACCTTTTTCACTTATAAAAGAACAAACAGGAACCATTAAAAAAGCACCTGTTGCGTTACAAAACGTTGATAATGTAGCTTGGGTTGAAGGGACACTGGACAAAGCGGTATATTCATTAGGTAAAGAAGTTCGTTATATCCGCCTGCCTAAACCTTCCGAAAGAATTTATCATATAAAGTTTTATAAAGACGGAAAACAGCTTGACATAGCTCCTATAAACGCAAACAATCTATTATCACCTTACATAGAAAAGAAACCTCGTGCAGCATATTCTAAAACAATTAAGCTTCCCGATTTTAAAAACGGAAGTTACCTTGCATTTGCACTTGAAGGTCAACATGGCGTTGAGGGTGTTTATTGTGCGGCTGTTATTGGCGATCAAATTCTTCCCTGCCCCGACCGTGCGCCAGCATACCCTGTTAACTTCTGGAACCATTTTGTCGCCCAAACAGGCCATAACAATACATATTATATGCCGTTGCCGAAAGAAGCTGGGGGAAAAGAAATCACACTGTATGCGCTTGTGCTTGCCGACGGTGATGAAAAATTCACACCTAACGTATGGCTATGTTCCCCGAATGATGAAAAACATGGAAAGGCTCTTATTCTCTACTGTTAATTATTAAAATTATTTTATTTGAACACAATTTGCAATTAATATTCATACAATAATTAGTAGATACCACTTAGAATACATATCCTATTGAAAGGAGATGTTCTAATGTGTTTTTTTAGGCGTAGAAGGCCCGTGTGCTGCCGCAGATGTTGTTGTAAATGCTGTTGCAGATAATATAAATAATTAAATACAATGAAAAACCGTCTTGAAAAAGACGGTTTTTTACATTGCAATATATTAAAATTTAGGTTCAAATATATATGTTTTCATTTCATGCCCCTCAACAACGGTTGAGAATTCACCCTCTAGATCATATGTTTTTTCTGTCCATACATCCAATAGAGATCCTTTTATATTTTTTGTCATCCCCAGATCCTCTGCTGTAAACGAAATAGCTGTTGCATCCGTGGCTCTGTTAAAGAGTCCTACAGCCCAACGTACATTAGAAAGAGGTTTTACCCATATATCAAACTTACCCTCTATGCTTCTGACAACTCGTCCCTGCATACAAAGGGTGTCCTGATTAACTGCAATAAGATGCTTATTTGTCAGAATACTTTTAGCCGTATGGTCCATACGTCTTATATCAAGGCCAATTAGTAAAGGAGCCGCCATCATACACCATAAAGCGAAAATAGAACGATATTCAAGATCTGAACATCCTGCACCCATCCAATCATTTTGGCAATGCATACCCACAACAAGCATATCCGGATCATTATAGTGAGAAACCCCGGCATATGCCGAAATAGGCTGATTGATTTTGTCAACAATAGTCATCAGGCCATTGGCACCATCCCAGATATCTCGAACATCAAAACCTGTACGCCAAAGCTGGCCAACTCCGTAAGCCCAAAGCCAAGGCTTTGTAGTTCCATGCTCACAAAGGTTGTAAACAATATCTCTACCACAATTTTCAAGAGCAACACCCATTTTCACATACTCTTCTATGGTATCCCGTACCGGATCCCCCTCTTTAGGGTGACGGTCGTATTTAAGATAATCAAACCCCATTTCAGCTATTGTTTTTGCGTCTTCAAACTCATAACCAAGGCTACCGGCATCTTCGTGCCATGTCGTAACACCGCAACCCAAATATATACCCGCTTTCATTCCCAGAGAATGTATTTTATCAGTAAGGTATTTCATCCCGTGGGGAAAGCGGTCTGCCCTAGTAACAAGCTTTCCGCTTTTATCACGTTCTTGCTCCATCCAACCATCGTCAATATTAACGTATACATAGCCTGCATCTCTTAGCCCATTTGAAGCCATAAGATTAGCATGTTCAAGTATAAGCTCTTCAGTAGGGTCACAGTTTACCGTACAATATGAATTCCATCCCATTGGAGGTAATTGTTGTTTTATCATAAGAATCTCCTTTTATTTTTTTATAAGTATAACACAGAAAAGATTGAAATTCAATACAAAGCGTGCTCTTGCATTTTTTTTTGTTTTATGCTATAATTTTAACATTAAAACATTGGGAATTATTCAAAATAAATATTCTGGTCAGAAGGTGAAGAAGATGAAAAAAACTATAGCTCTGTTTTTGGCATTGCTGTTAGTGTTTTTATTGTTTTCTTCATCATTTTATATTAAAACACATTATGATCATGAATGTTGCGGTGTAAAATGTTTTATTTGCCAAACGCTGGATAGCTGTAAAAAAATTCTAACGTCTTTCTTTATTGTTTCAGCTTTACTTTTCTATATATTTTTTAATTCATTAAATATTTTAAAACGGTTTATGCGGTTATGTAAAGCCGTTATAACACCGGTACGCCTTAAAACAAAAAATATTAATTGAAAATCCTTCTAATTATTTTATTAATATAAATAAATAGGAGGATTATTATAAATGAAAAAAACTATTTCAGTTCTGTTAACCGTCATATTTTTTGTCGGTTTTTTATCAGCATGCGTTAAAGACAAAGAAATTATTGCAAAAAAAGGGCTTTCTATTATATCAACAATTTTTCCCGGATATGATTTTGCATCACACATTGTCGGGGACAAAGTTTTTGTAAAAATGCTTTTAACACCGGGAGCAGAAAGTCATTCATTTGAGCCAACAGCTCAGGACATAATCTCGATACAAAACTGCGACCTATTCATTTATGTCGGAGGAGAAAACGATACATGGGTAGACAGTATCTTATCCTCTTTTGATAAACCTGTAAAGACACTTAAAATGATTGACTGTGTTACTGCCGTTGAGGAAGAAATTAAAGAAGGAATGGAAACAGAACAGCATTCTCACGAAACCAATAAAGATCCCGAATATGATGAGCATGTTTGGACATCACCACAGAATGCTATTAAGATAACACAAAAAATTGCGGATACTCTTTCTGAAATCAGTCCTAGTAATTCAGAAAAATTCAAACAAAATACTGTATCATATATAACAGAACTTTCTAACCTGGATAATTCATTCAAAGATTTTTTCGCATCAATTAAAAATAAAACTCTTATATTTGCAGACAGATTCCCCATGCAGTATTTTACTGACGCATATGGGCTTGATTATTATGCTGCTTTCCCCGGCTGTGCGGGCGAAACCGAACCCAGCGCAGCGACTGTCGCGTATTTAATTAATAAAATTCAATCTGAAAAAATTAAAGCTGTTTACTATATTGAACTTTCCAATCATAAAGTAGCAGACGGAATAGCCGAGGACACTGGGGTACAAGCACGACAAATAAACACCTGTCACAACGTTACAAAAGAACAGTTTGCAGAAGGTGCTACATATGTTTCGCTTATGGAAGAAAATTTAAGAACATTTAAGGAGACGATGAACTAATGGCACTTATAAAATGTAATAATATTTCACTTTCATATGAAAACAATACAGTGATGCAGGATTTGTCTTTTGAAGTTTGTGAAGGCGATTATCTTTGCATTGTAGGCGAAAACGGTTCCGGTAAGAGTACTCTTATTAAAGCCCTGTTATCGTTGAAAAGCGTAAACAGCGGCCATATAGAATTTAGTGAAGGCCTTAAAAAAAATGAAATCGGTTACTTACCTCAGCAAACAAGTGCCCAGAAAGATTTCCCGGCAAGCGTATGGGAAGTTGTTTTATCAGGATGCTTAAATAGTCGAGGATTAAAGCCGTTTTATACAGCTGCCCAAACCAAACGAGCACTTGAGAATATTGAAAAATTAGATCTTACAAAATATAAAAAACGCAGTTATCGTGAACTCTCAGGCGGGCAACAACAACGAGTGTTATTAGCACGCGCACTTTGCGCAACAAAAAAACTCATTTTGCTTGATGAACCTACAGCTGGTCTTGACCCGGTTGTCACTAATGAATTTTACCGATTGATCAAGCGTTTAAATGATGAAGGTATAACGGTTATAATGGTTTCCCACGATATAGAAAGTGCCGTTAAATATGCATCACATATACTTCATCTGCAAAACAAACCGTTATTTTTCGGAAAAACTGAAGACTACTTGAAAAGTGAGGTAGCTTTACGCTTTTTAGGAGGTGGACGGAATGATTAGTTACATCTGTGAGATGTTGTCATATCCGTTCCTTGTCAGGGCAATTGTAGTAGGCATTTTGGTTGCGTTATGTGCTGCACTTTTAGGAGTAAGCCTTGTCCTTAAAAGATATTCTATGATTGGTGATGGCCTTTCGCACGTAGGGTTCGGTTCATTGGCTGTTGCAACTGCCTTTAATCTTGCTCCTCTTTGGATTTCTGTTCCGGTTGTTGTATTAGCAGCTTTTTTGCTTTTAAGGCTTAGCGAAAACAGCAGTGTCAAAGGAGATAGCGCAATTGCAATAATTTCCACAGGCTCACTTGCGGTTGGAGTTATGACAATATCTCTAACCACAGGTATGAATGTTGATGTTTGCAATTATATGTTCGGATCAATATTGGCTATGAGTAAGAGTGATGTTTGGATAAGCATAATTCTTTCTGTAATTGTATTAATTCTATACATACTTTTTTATCGTAAAATATTCACAGTAACCTTTGATGAAAATTTTGCCCGTGCAACAGGCACAAAAGCCGGAATTTATAATATGCTTATTGCACTTCTGACAGCAGTTACAATTGTTATCGGGATGCGACTCATGGGGGCGCTGCTTATTTCTGCACTTATAATCTTCCCTTCTCTCACCTCAATGCGTATTTTCAAAAGTTTTCACGGTGTGGTTATTTCTTCTGCAATACTAGCTATTATCTGCTTTGTAATAGGTATTTCTGTTTCATATGGATTTTCAGCACCTGCCGGGGCAAGCGTTGTATGTGTTAACCTTGCTACACTTTTATTATTTTCTATTATACCTGTTGTGTTCAGGAGGAAAGATTAATGAAAAAAATTATTACATATATTTTTTTAATTTTTATTTTACTTTCTCTCTCTTCCTGTAGTCAAAAATCAACGGTAAAAGAATCCACAGAAACTAATGCGGAACAAAAGACACAAGAGGATATTATTAACATCACCGAAAAACTATACGTTACATATATAAACGAAATATATACAAATACTTCTGATTATGTTGGTAAAACAATAAAAATTGAAGGAATGTTCACATATGAAGAGGCTAAAAACCAAAAGTACTATTACGTTTACCGCACAGGGCCTGGATGCTGCGGAAATGACGGAAGCATGTGTGGCTTTGAATTCACCTATGACAAAGGTTACCCCAATAAAAACGACTGGATTGAAGTTATAGGAAAACTCAGAACGTATGATGAAGGCGGATATACATATCTTACTCTTGATGCAGAAAGCGTTACTGTTAAACAAGAACACGGAGCAGAAACCGTATATAATTAATTTATAATAAAATAAGAATTTTGCGAGGTGCGTTATATGGGCGTGTTTTATGAATATGCAGCAATTTCCGACAGACATAAAATCGGTTACGAACAGGGCCAATACTGCGAAGAAGATTTTACTTCAAATTCTATCGCAGGGAAAACTCTTTATTCCCTTATAAGTTCAGGAACTGAAGTTTTCGGCTGTTATGATAATCCTCTTAATTGGAATTATCCACTTCGTACCGGTTATTCCGCAGTTTTCGAAGTTGAAAAAGTCGGAAGTGACGTTTCCTCTTTCAAACCCGGAGACAGAGCATTTTTTTGGGGAAATCATTCGTCTTACCAACTATGCCAAGAAAATGAAGCGGTAAAAATCCCTAATGATCTTGCTTCTGAAACAGCTCTTTTTTCAAGAATGGCAACGGTATCTATAGCAACAATAGAAAAGACTACAATAAAACCTGGGGCACGTGTTCTTGTAACAGGGCTTGGCGCAGTAGGGCTTTTAGCTATGCAGGTATATAAAAACTTCGGATTTGAAACATACGGCATTGATCCTTATGAACCTCGTGTCCTGCTTGCTAATAAAATGGGGATTAAAAACGTATTTACATCCTGCCCCGAAAATCTTAAAAAAACATTTTCTTTAGCTCTTGAATGTTCCGGCTCTCAGCAAGCAACCGTTTCCTGCCTTGAACTGATTAAAAACGGAGGCGAAATCTCACTTGTAGGAGTCCCTTGGAAAAAAACAGGAGATATTGACGCATTTTTACCGTTAAACTTGGCTTTTTACAACTTTGCCACGGTTTACAGCGGGTGGGAAGTAGGAATACCTGATCCATTGCGTATCCACCACCATAAAATGGCAGTTGAATGGCTTGCTGAAGGTAAGATGACAGTTGAAGGAATGTATGAAATTCGTGCTCGTGAGCAAATCGCTCAAGTATATGATGAAATTTATAACAAAACTACAAAAAGTATTTCAACTATACTTAAATGGTAGTGTTTTTACCGCAGACCGAAATATAATAACGGTCTGCGGTAAAGTTTTTTCTACTATTGACAAACATAATTTTGAGGTGTATAATAATATAAATTTTCGGGTACATAGCTCAGTCGGTTAGAGCGCTCGCTTCACATGCGAGAGGTCATGGGTTCGAGTCCCTTTGCGCCCACCATACAAAACACTCGTCTTTTGACGGGTGTTTTATTATATCAATAAATAAAAGGGGCTCGAACCGCAAGGGTTACGGCGTTATGAAAACGATTAATAATCGTTTTTAGCCGGAAGTAACGTAGAAAAGCAATAGCTTTTCAAGTTTTGTAGGCGAAGCCTACTCTGCCCCTTTGCGCCCACCATATAAAACACTCGTCTTTGGACGGGTGTTTTATCATGTCAATAAATAAAAGGGGCTCGAACCGCAAGGGTTACGGCGTTATAAAAACGATTGATAATCGTTTTTAGCCGGAAGTAACGCAGAAAAGCGATAGCTTTTCAAGTTGGGTAGGAACACCTTTCAACTACTAAAGAAAACGGGCTTGTAAAACAAGCCCGTTTTGGGGTGAAATACGCCTTGTGCAGATGAAGGAACTTTCCTTAGTCGTTAATAAAATGATGCAGTTTCTTCACTTATTATAATACGTGTTTCGTTTTATTAATAACTAAAGACAGTATTTATTTATTGACAAATAACCAGAAAAACAATATAATCAGTGTATTACTATAGCAATTAACTATTGTAAGTTATTTTAATAAATTTCTTCTTTCCGCGCTTTACTACGATACCCTCTGACCCTATATCCGTTTTTGAGAATAACAGCTTGCAATCGCTTATCTTTTCGTCTCCGACCATCACTCCGCCTTGTTCTACAGCACGTCGGCCTTCAGATCTCGAGGGCACTAGCCCTGTTTTTTGCAGTATGGAGAGGATATCGATAGATTCTTCTGTAAAATCAGAATCCGTCAACTCAAACGCAGGCATACTTGCTGCATCTCCCTGACCGAACAATGCTCTTGCTGCATCCTGAGCTTTTATTGCCTCGTCCTCTCCGTGAATAAGTTTTGTAAGTTCAAATGCAAGGATTTCTTTTGCAGTGTTTAAGCGGCAACCTTCCCAGCTATCCATTTCATTGATCTGATCTAAAGGAAGAAAAGTGAGCATTCGTATACATTTCAGGACATCAGCATCAGCAACATTTCTCCAATATTGATAAAAATCAAAGGGTGAAGTTTTTTCAGGGTCGAGCCATACGGCTCCGTTTGCCGTTTTTCCCATTTTTTTACCTTCGGAGTTGAGCAGCAGGGTAATCGTCATTGCATATGCATCTTTACCCAGCTTTCTGCGAATAAGATCTGTTCCTCCAAGCATATTTGACCATTGGTCATCCCCGCCAAACTGCATATTGCAACCGTATTTTTTATACAAGAAATAGAAGTCGTAAGATTGCATTATCATATAGTTGAATTCAAGGAATGAAAGACCTTTTTCCATTCTTTGCTTGTAGCATTCAGCTCTGAGCATGTTATTTACGGAAAAACATGCGCCCACATCTCTGAGCATGTCTATATAGTTTAATTCAAGCAGCCAGTCTGCGTTATTAACCATTATAGCCTTGCCCTCACCAAAATCAATAAATCGTTCCATCTGTTTTTTGAAGCAGTCACAGTTGTGCTGTATGGTTTCGGGTGTCAAAACGTTTCGCATATCCGATCTGCCGGAAGGGTCACCAATATAGCCCGTACCGCCTCCGATAAGGACGACAGGCTTGTTACCGGCCATCTGCAATCGTTTCATCAGGCACAGTGCCATAAAATGTCCTACATGCAGACTGTCCGCAGTTGGGTCAAATCCTATATAGAATGTCGCTTTACCGTAATTGATAAGTTCTTTAATTTCTGTCTCATCTGTCACTTGGGCAATAAGCCCTCTTGCAACGAGTTCATCGTAAATTTTCATTTATAAGCCTCCTCTTAAGTTTGAAAAAATAAAAATGTCCTTGGGAACATAAGCTCCCAAGGACGGATATAACCGTGTTACCACCTTGTTTTATATGCACCTCACGGTACATACCTCTGTGAGTATTAATACTCTGTCCTTTTTACGGTGGACATCCGTCACAGCCTACTGACATGATATATGTGTTCGGTGCGCAGCTCCGGGATGTATTCACCGACCTGACACCTGCACCTCTCAGCATCCGGTAACTCTCTTTAGGCACGTTTGTCGGCTACTTGTTCCCCTCACAGCTTTTGAATTATTCTACTACATTTATTATGATTTGTCAATACCTAAAAAATAAATAGCTGGGCTTTTCAGCTTAATATATGGGTTTTAACAACTACTTTTGATCACTTTACACTGTACTTTAATGCTTTCTTATTTTAAAGCCGTAAATTCTTTCTATAAATATTAAAATTGTACCAGCTCACCTTTTCTCGCAGAGCTTATAAAAACTTTAATTATGTTTTTAATATATTTTTTAGATTTGTAAAGAACAATCATTACATAAAGCACTTGCTGCCTTTTGTTGATATAATCATTTTCTTGTTTCTTAGCTTTAAGCTTAACAAATAGGCGTTGCTTTATAAAAATATTATGCATTATATCTGCGTTAATATCAAGTTATATAAAATTATATCCTTGATTTTTTTAATATAATATGTTAAAATATATATATAATATATTTAAGAGGTAACAATGACTGTTTATATTGATGCAGATGCATGCCCGGTAGTTAAAATAGCAGAAAATATTTCCAAACTTCATGGCGTACCGGTTGTTTTGCTTTGTGATACTAATCATATTCTCCGTTCTGATTATTCAAATGTTGAAGTTATAGATGCTGGCGCAGACTCTGTTGATTTTGCACTTGTTAATCGTTGCGGGAAAGGTGACATTGTTATAACACAAGATTACGGAGTGGCGGCTATGGCACTTTCCAAAGGAGCCCATGCTATACATCAAAATGGGAAAATCTACAGTGAAAATAACATTGACGGGCTTTTAGCACAGAGGTTTATTGCAAAAGAGGCGCGAAGAGCCTCATCAAAAAATCATTTAAAAGGGCCAAAAAAGCGAACATCTGAAGATGATAAAAATTTTGAACTTGCTTTTGAAAAGCTGCTAATTAAATTAGTATAATACATATATTTTACGTTATTTTAACACCTAAGAGTTTAATAATATCTTCGGCTTGATTGCCCGATATTTTTAATCCTGAAAGCTCTTTGTAAGTGTCACTTACGGTTAATCCTTCTATCTGACAAGTTGAAAGATCAACACCCTTTAAACATGTTTTAAAGAATGAAATATTATGCATAATACAATTAGAAAAGTTTTGCTTTTTAAATACAACCTCCGTAAACAGCGTTTCTTTTAAATCGCATTCTTCAAAAGAAGTAGAGTTATATACCGAGGATGAAAAGTTTGCATATTTTAGAGAGCAATTTGAAAATATGCAGTCGGTTTGGCGGCTTTTGATAAAAACAGCCCCATCACCCTTACAGTATAAAAAGTTAGTTTTTTGAAAATAGCTTTCGGTAAAATTACTGTTAGAGAAATCGCAGTTTTCGAAAACCGTATTATAAAAGGAAGCATTTGAAAAATCACACTTTTCAAATCGACATTTTTTGAAGACCACTGAATTAAATTCTGTTCTGTAAAAATCAGCTTTAATTAGATATTCATTTTCAAAATTAAAACCTTTTACGCATTCATCTTCGTCTTTAACTTCTAAAATAGGATTATCAAGCATTTTACCACCTCGGATAACATTATATAACAACCTTATATTAATGTCAACCGATTAATTATAAATTTAAGGAGGCTTTAGCCATGACAACAACTGAAACAATAAGAAAAAGAAGAAGTGTAAGAAAATATCGAAGCGATGAGAAAATACCGCAAAAAGATATACAACTTATACTTGAAGCCGCAATGATGGCACCCAGCGCTTGTAACTCTCGCCCTTGGGAATTCATTGTAATTAACAGTGATGAAATGAAACAACAGATAACTCAAATCCATCCGTATGCAAAACATCTAAAAGATGCAGCAATAGGTATTTTAGTATGTGGGCTTCCTGATTTGCAACAAGGAAAAAGTGAGGGCTTTTGGCCTCAAGATTGTGCTGCAGCAACACAAAATATACTTTTACAAGCAACTGAATTGGGTTATGGAACTTGTTGGTGTGGAGTTTATCCGAAAACAAACCTTACGGAGAGTTTTCAAAAGCTCTTAAATATTACGTCCATGCCAGTTTCGTTAATTACTATTGGTGTTTCAGAAGATGAACCTGCTCCACGCGGCTTTTATGATGAGACAAAAGTAAAATCTATATAATTAATTAGGTATAACTATTAGTGTTTAAATTTTATTCATCTTTCTCAGCTTGTACTTTATGACATAAATTAAAATTATACAATACGGATATTGACATATCCGTATTTCTTTGTTATAATTGTTTTAAGTTAAAACTTTTTTATATTGAAAGGATATTAAAATGAAAAAGTATGATAATGAATTAAATACATTTTTCATAAGAACATTTAACAAAATATTAAACAGCGAAGAACGAACTTTACAAAGAAGCAAAATCCCTGATCTTTCCGTAAAAGAACTTCATATTATTGAAGCTGTAGGTCTTTTAGAGCCGGAAAAGAAAAGCACTATGAGCAATCTTGCTGTAAATGTAGGGATATCCGTGGGAGCCCTAACAACTGCTGTTAATGCAATTGTTCGTAAAGGATATCTGACTCGCGCTGGCGATGAAAACGACAGGCGTAAAGTATATATATTTTTAACTGAAAGCGGAAAAAAAGCTTTTTTATTACACGAAAAATACCATAAAAATATGATAAACGGAATAACATCCGTTTTGACTGAACCCGAACTTGATACGCTTATAAAATCTCTTGCTACATTAAGCGAGTTTTTTGAAAATACTAAATTATAATCCAGAATAAAATTTTTATTAAAGGAGTTTTTATGAAAATTATAACAGACAGCACTTGTGATATGCCTTTTAACGAGGCTAATGCGTCAGGAATAGAAATGATTCCGATGAAGCTTTGCTTCGGAGAAGAGGAATATGTTGATAAAATAACAATAACTGATGAAGAATTTTATAAAAAATTATCCGAATGTAAAACACCACCCAAAACAACTCTTATAAACAGCGGACAATTTTTAGAAGTTTTTGATAAATATAAAGATGAAGAAATTCTTATATTATGTATATCTTCAGGTCTTTCAGGAACATATAACTGTGCACGCGTGGCCTGTGAAATGTCAGGCCGAAACGATATTTATTTAATAGATTCAAAATCTGTAACCGTGGGCTTGATGCTTTTGGTAAATGAAGCGGTAAAGATGAGAGATGAAGGCAAGGATATTAAAGAGATTTATGAAACACTTCTTGATTTCCGTGAAAAAGTTAAAATAGTTGCAGTTCTTGACACTTTAAAATATCTTGTTTTGGGCGGTCGAATATCAGGATTTGCAGGGCATGTAGGAACCTTGCTTAATATTAAACCTCTTATTTGTTCCGAAAACGGAGGTATAATAAATAGCGGAAAAGCCAGGGGCAGAGCGGCTGCTCTTGAAAAATTAAAACAAGATGTTTTTGAGAACTTTAAAATGGATCCTTCAAAACCGATTTTATACGTACATGGCGGAGATATAGATGCAATTGCTGAACTCAAAAAGCTTGTAGGCAGAGAAGCACCTGCTTATACCATAGGTAGTGTTGTAGGAACTCATGCAGGGCCGGGAGCCGTAGGGCTTGCCTATTTTATGGAATAGGTATATTCTAAATTTAATAAAAGCACCACAGGTTTCAGTGGTGCTTTTATATGTGTTAATTATATTTGATTTTTTATTGACTTTTATTGACTATCTGCTTTACTGATCGTATAATATTAATGTAATCTCATTAATTTATCTTTTACTAATTGATTAAAGAGGTGCAAGTTTTAATTACATAATGGGAGGATCATTAAAAGTTTAGTATTAAAAATATAAAGGAGAGAATTTAATGAAAAAGTTTTTAAAAATTACAGCTTGCACAATTATTTTCACGTTGTTAACAAATATATTTTATTTATCAGCTTCAGCAGAAGAAATAACTAAAGAATGGGATTATCACAACAGCATAGAAGTACGTGCTATCGTATCTGATGATAAGGTATTTTCCCCAGCGGATTTTACGCAAGTAAAATGCTCAAAAGTTATAGTCGCAAGTAAAGAGAAATACCAAGACAATTATCAGTATAGTTTAATTATCGTCATAAATGATACATCTACTGATGAAGAATTAGATGCCGCGGTAACAGCTATATCAGCAAACCCAATCGTTAAATGGGCAGCAAGAAACAGCTACGCACCGTTCGAATCAAAAATCACGCTTAACAACAACAGCTTAAAGCTCAGAGTAGGTGAAAAGGCCGACTTAAAAGTAGCTAGTGAAAAACTTTGTTCTTATGATAAATCCAGAGGAGGTCTTAAAATTCGTTTAGATCCGCAGGTTTATGATATTGACAAGATAACAGAAAACACTTTTTCCAACTACGGAATAATTATTCATAATCGCTTACCGGTCGGCGGAGCTGTTAGTTTTACATATTTATTAGCTAATGTTATTGCTAAAACAGACGACAGAATATACGACTCAGTCTGTGCAATAGATACATTTTCAAGATTACCCGGTATACTAAGCATTGATTTTGACCCTCTTCTTACAGGAGCTCTTCCCTCAGAAATATGGGAAACAAATAATAAAGAAGTAGCAAATTTTACAGAAGATATGTCTACTAAAGAAAAGATTGGTACTTTAGATAAAACTGTTACAGTTGAAGCTTTAAAAATCGGAACAGCAATAATTTCTGTCACACGATCAAATTCAGTAGGAGCTTCCGCCACGGAAAATTGCATTATTGCCGTTTATACACCATTTGATGTATCCGGCGACGGTAAAATAGCTTTAAATGATGCAATGTTATCTTTTCAATATGTAGCAGGAAAAATATTGCTTGAGTTTCATCAATTAGCCGCTGCAGACGTGAATGAAGATAATAATGTTACACTTATTGACGCAATGATACACTTTAAAAACATTGCAGGCAAAACTCTTTAATTTTGCAACAAATATATAAGATTAGCTACATGAGGCTTTCGCTTTTTTATATATGCGAAAGCCTCTTGAATATTTTTATTAAATATGGTATAATATCAATAATTAGCAGCAAAGCAACCTTTAAGTAACTTTATAACAAATTTATAAGAGGTGATAGCTTTGGGAAAAATTTATCATAAAAACATTTGTGGAATTGATGTATCATTTTTTTCGGATGAAAGCGAAGAATATACAGAAGAAATATTATTGCGTACTAATGAAAGAATCAAAAGCGTTATTAACAGCTCGCAAATAATTTCTCCCCCACGGGCAGCTGTTGTAACATGCCTTGAACTTTGTGATGAGCTTGAGAAAGAAAAAATCCAAACAACTGAGCTTAAAGAAAAACTTGAAGAGCTTATAAAAAAGCTTGACAGAGCTGTTGTTGACCGTGCAGAATCAGAAACACGTGCCGCAATGCTTAAACAAGAAGTATTAGATCTTACCATAAAACTTTCAAATTTAAGAGGTTAGATATATTGGAAATACTTGCTCCCGCAGGCTCCTACGACGCACTTTTAGCAGCGGTTTACGGAGGGGCTGATGCGGTTTACTTCGGTGCGGGAAATTTTAATGCCCGTAAGAACGCAAAGAACTTCACACATGAGCAGATAAAACAAGGTGTTTTATTTTGTCGTGAACGAGGTGTTAAAACAAACGTTGTGTTAAACACACTCGTTTCACAAAAAGAACTTGATCAAGCACTATATGAAGCTGAATTTTTTACAAACGCAGGGGTTTCTTCCTTTATCGTTCAAGATTTAGGGCTTGCCGCTGCGCTTAAAAAGTGTACTAATATACCATTATGCGCTTCTACACAAATGTCCTGTCATAGTATAGACGGTGTTTCTGAGCTTGAGAATCTGGGCTTTTCACGTGTTGTTCTTGCAAGGGAGCTTGAAAAAAAAGATATTACCAAAATAGTCCGTAGCTCCAACATTGAGATTGAAGTTTTTGCCCACGGTGCTTTATGTATGTGTTATAGCGGTCAATGCTATATGAGTTCTGTAATAGGTGCAAGAAGCGGAAACCGAGGTCTTTGCGCACAACCATGCAGACTGCCGTATAACGGCGGCTACAGATTAAGTCTAAAAGATCTGTGCCTTTTGGAATATGTAAAAGAACTTGAGAACATCGGGGTCTCCAGCTTAAAAATAGAAGGCAGAATGAAAAGCCCCGAATACGTTTACGCTGTAACCCGTGCATATGCTGATGCTAAAAAAGGCAAATCCTTTTCCCAAGTGACAGAAAAAGAGCTTGCTGAAATTTTTAGCCGGGACGGTTTTACAAAAGGTTATTATCTGGGAGCAGTCGGAAAAGAGATGTTTGGCACCCGCCCTCAAAACTTTAAAGAGAAAAAGATTACTATTGACAAAACAGAATATAAACGAATAGGTATTTCAGTTCAAGCTTACACTGATAAAGATTTTAATGTTCGTTTGTCAGCTCAGACTGACGACGATTTGGCAGCCGAAAGCAGTTTTAAAGGGCAAAAACCTGATAAGATAAAAAGTGGCACAGAAGATGTTAAAAAAGCTTTTTCCCGCCTTGGCGGAACTCCGTATTTTCTTAAAAAGCTGGAGTATGAAGGCAATGAAGTATTCATGCCTCAATCACTTTTGAATGCGGCAAGACGAAGTATTATTGATGACATTACTGCCATGCGCCGTATTAATACAAACACTTTTACAAAAAAAACATTTTCTAATACTAATAAAAAACCGATATCAACAGTTTTTGAAGCACAGTTTTTTTCCGCTTCTCAAATACCCGAGAACACAGAAAATATTAAAAGAATATGGCTGCCGTTAACAGCTTTAACAGGACGTAGGAGAGAATCGATTACTGCTAAGTTAGGCGCTCGTTTAGGGGCTGTTATGCCCCGTGTATGTGAAGACAGAGAATACGCTGAACTTGAAAAGATGCTTTTACAGCTGAAAATGTCAGGTATAAATGATGTGCTATGTGGAAATATTGGGCAGATAAATATGCTCAGAAGAATGGGTTTTAATATTCACGGAGATTTCGGACTGAATGTTTTTAATGCACTTTCACGTGATAAGTACTTTAATATAGGACTTTCGTCACTTACTCTTTCGTTTGAGCTTAATTTATCTCAAATTTATGATATATCCTCTCAGAACACAGGAATAATAGCATATGGTAGGCTCCCTTTCATGATAATGCGTAACTGTATAAAAAAGGAATGCCATAAAAATGAGTTTTTAACAGACCGTATAAAAAAAGATTTTCTTGTAACCTGCTCCTTTGGCTGTCGTAATGAGATATTTAACGCTGATAAGCTCTGGCTTACGGATAAACAGCTTTCGCCTGTTGGCTTTGAAAGGCTTTTGTTTACTGATGAAAGCCCTGAAGAAGTAAGAGATGTTTTAGATGCCTATATATACGGTAAAAATGTTGATAGACAGGAAATAACACGGGGGCTTTACCAAAAAAAAGTTTGAAGATTTTGTTTATTTTTAAAAAACAGCTTGATTTTTAAATCTTTTTATGTTATAATATATTTCCGAGCGAATAAAGTTATGGAGGTGTTTGAGCATGGCTAAATGTGATATTTGCGGAAAAGGCGTTTCCTTCGGCATTAAAGTGTCGCACTCACACAGACGTTCCAATAAAATGTGGAAGCCTAACGTAAGAAGAGTGAAAGCTGTTGTAAACGGCTCCGTAACTCATGTATATGTTTGCACAAAATGCTTAAAGTCAAACAAGGTGCAAAGGGCTGTATAAATAATATAACAATTGTTATGTTGTTGTATAAGGTACAAGCTGACATATAATTAAATATGTAATAAAATGCTGTTATGTAATAAAAAACATAACAGCATTTTTATTGGTTCTATCCTTGATAATAATTTGAAAGAAGGCTTACATCATTGTCCGTTAGAACATCTCGATAAAAGATAAAATCATCAATTTTAAAAGTATCAGAAGTGTTATAGCTGCCTGTTCCATCTTCACCGATATTAAAACTTAATTTATCAAAAGTTTGATCTATAAAAGCATTATTAAGATTCCTCGTAGCAACCTTGTTAAAATTATAGTAAAAAGTAGTTGTATTATTCTCTCTGTCTACCACTAGAATTGTATTTATCCAACCTTCAGAGATAGTCTCCGGAAGAGCATATTCAAAATCTGAGCGAGAGGATCCATTTCCTATATTGAATTTTATGTCTGATGGCCTGAGTGACAATATAAATCCTTCGTTTATACCCGAATCCCAGTCTTTATTTCCATAAAGAGCCGGATCTGAACTTACAGAATTATCAAGATAAAACCATAATGAAATTGAAAAGCTAGACGTCCCTACAGTAAGATTAGGTAGTGAAATATATCCTTGTTTGCCAACTTCGATACATGAACCATAATAACCGTTATTGTAATATTTAGGTTCTCTATAGGATTCAGTTAGAGTCTTATTCATTGCATCATTTGCATTTCCATCAAAAAAAAGAACAGTTTCGAGTTTTGAAGAATCAAGAAAATCCGTAATGTAATTCCCGCTATTCTCCAAAGGAGTCGGTACAGTTTCATGTTCTAAAGGAGATGCCGAAACAGATTGTCTTTGTCTTACAACGCAATCCTTAAATATGTTTTCAGGTAATTGAGAAGAAAAACCGTATATATTGAATTGAGGAATATCTATACCGAGAGCATTAAGAACTACCGCAACTGTATCGCGCACATTCATTTCACCTATTTTTCCGTCAATAATTGTTTTTCCTCTAGCACCGAAAAATATATTTTTTTCTGCATCAGTATTGCCACCATGATTTCCCTCCGGAGTTCCTCCGTGATCTGCAGTTACTAAAAAAAGTGTATCTTCAAGCATATTCTTTTCAGCAAGATAATCGTATATTTTGCCTATATATGAATCTACTGTATTAATTTGAGCCAAATGTTGAGCTGATCCATATCCGTTAGTATGCCCTGACCCGTCAACGCTATCAAACTGTACAAAAAGAAATTTGGGGTCGTTTCTACGAAGATATAATATTATATCTTCAGTCAAGGCTTCATCATAGTTTGACTTTAATGAAACTCCTATGTTTCTTTCCACAATACCTGTGTTGATCGGGTTCCAATTACAATATGATGCCATTTTTGCTTCGGGGTATTGATTTCGTATTCTCTTAAAAACTGTCGGAAGATTTGAGTTAATATCATACTTGTTTTCTTCAATATAATCGTTCGTAAGCCCGTGAACACTTGCAGAAGCCCCTATCAGCATTGAACCCCAGCACTGTGCACTGATTGTAGGTTTTGATGTGAGAACATTATATGATGTTGCACCATCTGCAAAAATTTTATCAATATTAGGAGTATCTGCTTGCTCAAAAAAAGAACCTGCTCCGTCAACCCCTATAAGGATTACCCTTTTATATATGTATCCATGAACAGGATTTTCCCCGTTATCTCTTCTCACCGAACATGAACAAAGGGTTAAAAAGAATATTGATACAAGCATAATAACTGTTATTTTTTTTATTATCATACGTGAAATTCTCAGCCCTTTCCTTGTTTTAATTACAATAAATTTAATCTTTTATATATGAGATTTTGACCTTTATAAAATTAAGATACAAATTATAATTTTAACAGATATTGTAATTCGGACTTTTTACCAAAGAAAAAGTATTTAGTTTGTCTTGCTTCTAACAAAACATTAATACTTTTTACATCAAAGTACCACTTCTTATCAAAATAATCATAAACATCACATTGATTTGGAAAAACAATATTAGTTTGCTTTGATCTTCCTGAATGTAAAACAAGAAGGCTGTCGTCCGCATATACAACATTTTTATTTGAATCAAATATATTTACTCCGGCATGATCTGTAATGACTTTAAATAACCAATCCGGTATATTTTGACCACCCCAAAAAAACGAATTTTTTTCACTGCAATAGCTAAAAAGATTTTTGTTATCAACTACACCTAGCGCTTTATTTTGAGACGCTACATCAAAGTAAAGTGAATATAGTGACGACATATTATAATTTTTTATGCTCATATTATTAAAAAGATTGTAAGCTTCAGGTGTGAAATTAATTTGAAATTTAGTATTTTCAATGTCAGCTTTTTCTAGAGAAAATCCACTCATTAACTCGAAGTCACTTTTTGAAGTTTCTCCGTTTCCGTAAAGCCATAAAACTGTTTGGCTGCCATTTTCGAGAACCTTATTTATTTTCAATGAGGTTTCGTGGCTG
This sequence comes from Clostridiales bacterium, assembly GCA_003343705.1. Taxonomy (GTDB): domain Bacteria; phylum Bacillota; class Clostridia; order Oscillospirales; family UBA644; genus QAKR01. Next base: position 20,566 of record QAKR01000036.1, read on the forward strand.
ATCCGCCATGGGGTTGTAATTATATATAGTTTTGCCCCCATACACCGCCCGTTTGCTAAATCATCAATTGTATAAAATCCTACCGAACAACCGGTTCTGGCTATATCATCCCTCACATCTTGAAAAATACCATTCCATGTTTGTCTGAAATTAGTCATGATTCTTGTTGCTCCAGAATCATAAATGAACGCAACTTCAGGGGTTTTATACTTCTTGTTTTCAATATATTCACTGTATAGATTAGTTAGCTGTTTGTTTAGCTGCCAGAACTCTTCATCGTCCCACCAACCTTTATCAAGCAAATCAAGCCACCAGGTTCCGGTATTATAGATCATTTGTTTGCCAAACTGACGCTTTACAACTTCTATCAGTGCTTCTTTTGAAGAAATGGGGTTCATTGCGCCTACATTACCGTTATCTGATCCTTCAGCCGTTTGTATAGGTGAGCGATAATCTGATTCATCAATCCACAACTTACCGTTTGCATGAATACTGTTTAATAATGACATGGACATTCCTGCTCCACCTTCATTTCTGTCTTGGTATGAAACTGGACCACAAAAAAAGTCAATGCTGCTGCTTGTAAGAAGAGTTTCAATGTCAAAAACTCCACTCAGGGGATTATCTATTTCAAAGTAATATCCATAATAAAACCCTAATAGACTTCGATTATAAGTTTGATCTTTTATAAATTTAGAAAGTTCGAGGATAAAGTTTGATTCAGCCCCTTGGTAAAAATCTATAAAATCAACATATTTTTGGTGTATCGGCTCTGTCAAAAGAGTAGTTTTCAGCGGATTTTCATTTCCTAAAACATAATATACATCAGTTGGAATTTGGATATTTTGAAAAGTTGCTTTAGTATCCCCCCATGCAGATGATAAATCTTTATCCGTATTGTATTTGTTTTTTAAAAATAATCTGTACTTATCTAATACAGCATTACTACAATCATAACGACCATCCGGTAAAAACCATTCGCAACCATTGCCGCTGGGGAAATATCCTATAACCATATCTGAAGCATCGGAGTTATTCTTAACAGCTGTTATAAGAGTTTCTGAGATAGTCTTTGCCCTTTCTAAATATTTAGTTGAGCACATTGAGCCAAGCTCAGCCGGAACTCCGTTTTGGTCGATAAACAAGTCGTAATTATTGTCACCACTAAAAAGTTCAACCGAAGGTTCCCAACATCGGTAATATAACAAAATATAAACATCTGGACTTATATTACGGATGTTTTTTATTGTCTGATCCAAATATTTTTGTGTTTGATCGGGAGATTTAGGAATAACAGGAACCTGTACCCGTAAAATATTAACTCCGTTATCAATTGCAGCTTTTGTTTGTCGGTAGACGACGGATGATGAATCAAAATTTTCACTGTAAGCTTCATTTACGGCAAACAAAATAGGATTAATTCGATTCCCATCCGCAAAAAGCATTGGAATGCCGTTTATGTTTTTGATACATGCTTCTGCAAAGGTATCATCCTCTCGGGTATATTCACGCCTAACAACGCATCCGCAAAATAAGACAGCAAAAGAGAAAACCAGAATAAAACAAATAGTTTTCTTGTACATTATGACCTCTCCGTTTTTGTATATTGTAGCATTAACAAGATATTTAAAAGGCATGATATATTTTATTTTTTATAAATAAACAGTTTCCATTTCTTATAAGAGAATAAACAAAATATAATACCCATTAATGCAAGCCCAGTTAAAATTATAATAACTGATTGCCAACCACTATTTTCGGCAATATATGCCAGCCCGAACGATGAAATAGAACTGCCGATGTATGTGCAAGCATTTGTTATTCCTGACATTGCCCCGACTTTACCGCAAAAAGAAAAACGAGCTGGCAGAAGGCTTACCAACATAAGATTTACACTATGCATACAGCCTGTAATAAGTGAAACTATTATAAGCGTTCCTATAGCCGATATGTTACATATAAACACAAGCACTATAGATAAAACGAGAGCAATAAAAAAATACATGAAAGAAGCTCTGACTTCATTTTGGGCAAATACTTTTTTATATAGAAAAGAAGCAAGCGTCGTGCAAGCTATACTCACCGCCGGCAAAAATAGGTTGAGCATTATTGTAGATGATGAGTTTATTGAAAAAACTTCTGTTAAGTATACTGGCATCCAGGTAGTGTACCCGTCTTTTAAAAAACCTTGAACTATTATAGCAAAAAGCAATAATATTGCCCCAGATATTATGAGTATAGGGGTAATAGAAACTTTAGGTTTGTTTTCATACTTTGTAGCTGTAGGCACATGTTTTACAGATAATGTTTTTCCGATTTTACTAAAACTGGTACCCCACACAATTGCCGTAATAAAAGCAATAACGGCAGATATAAAGAAAATGATTTTCCAATTAAGCATATTAATGCAAGCCGGTACTGCCAAATACACAAAAACAGTTGCCGCATGAGCAGCGATACTGACAAATAGGCATCCTTTGGAGTAATATTCTTCAGATAACGCCATCGACATTATTTTAACAATGGGTGGCCAGAACATAGCTTGTGCAAAACCATTTATTCCCCAAATAATCGACATCGAAACCACATCTGTGCACAAAGGCAATAAAGAGTTGCACGCCATTGTTAAAAACAACCCGATTAGAATTATTTTACTGGGTCTAATCTTATCACATAAAAAACCGCTGATAAGTTGCCCTGTTCCGTAAAAAAAGAACATGGCAGTTCCGATTGTCCCTGCTTCAGTTTTTGTTATAACGGAAGAGTTTATAATTTCAGCTATGCAAGCATTAAAATTTATTCGCGTAATATAGCTTGTAAAATATAGTAACACGCATAAAAAAATTAATAAATAACTATTTGATTTAATATTTGTAGAGGCTTCAGACAAGAGGTCTGCCCTCCCACTCGGTAGCAACATCTACGCCAATAATTTTAGTTATTGTAGGAGCAATGTCAATTATTTGGGCTGTTTCTAGTTCCTTACCTTTTTCAAAAGGTGAACCGTGAAGAATAATAGGGATGGTCATATCCTCGGCAATATCTTCTCCATGGGAGCGTTCGTGCCCACCGTGGTCTGCCGTAACAATAACGGTATACTCTTCGGGTAAACAATTAACAACCTTTTTAATGCAGTTGACGGCATTGTTAACAGTGGAAAGATATTCTTGGCTCATCCACCCGTAAGTATGTCCGCTGTCATCTGTTTTCCCAAGATATAAAAATATAAAATCAGGATGTTCTGTTTGTATGTAATTTATTGCCTGTTCAGTTATTTTATTATCCGAGTCATCTTCTTTATATAAATTAATACAAATATTTCTGCAAAGATGGCCTGGTCGTGCAAGGTCGCGCAACTCCTCCCATGTATAAAAGAACGCTGTCTTTTTTCCTGCGTTTGAAATTAACTCTGTTAACCCTGCTACAGGACGTACTTGAGGCACATAAACGTTTGTTGTTATTCCGTGCCGTGAAGGCTCAACGCTGTGAAAAAGAGACATATGACAAGGCAGAGTGCATGACGGCATAACTGTCCTTGCTTTCATACAGTATGTTGAATTAGAAAGAAGCTCCTCAACATAATCGTTTTTACAATTTTTCATTCCATCCGGAGTCATTCCGTCAACAAGTAAAAGTACAACTTTGTTATTCATATCGATCCCTCTTAATTATTTATTAATAATATTTAGTCCACTGTCTTTGTACTGCTTAATAATTTCTTCGCTGAGAGCATTATCAGTTATTATCTTATCAAATTTTTTGATATCACAAATTTTGTAAAAGGCTGTTTTTTCAAACTTTGAACTATCCGCTAAGGCTATAACTTGATCTGAGTTTTGCATAAATGCTTTTTGAACTGTAGCAATCTCCGGCAAATGTTCATATACTCCTTGATGCAGAGAAATTGCCGCTGGACATATAAATGATGTTTTAACATGTAGATTTTTTATTGTTCCTACGGAAATATCCCCATAAAAACAATCTTCTTTGGGCATATATGTTCCGCCTATTAATATAGTTTCAAAAGATTCTACTTTTTTAATTTGCTCAAAAATATCAAGAGAATATGTTATGATTTTTAAATTATTAAAGTTTTCTTTAATCAAACGTATAAACTCAACGGCAGTGCTTCCGCTATCTATTGCAATAACATCACCTTCATGTAGAGTTTTTAGAGCAACAGAAGAAAGATATTGTTTTTGTGTTATATTTTCATCGAGTCTTTCAACCAAATTGCTGTATGAATTCATTTTATTAACAGAAATTGCGCCACCGTGAACTCGTCTGAGCTTGTTATGATTTTCAAGCAGGCATAAATCCCTACGAATAGTTTCTATTGATACTCCAAATATTTCCGTTAACTCCGAAACTGTTACTGAGTTTTTTTGTTTTAACATTTCAACTATTCGGTCGCATCTCTCATCTGCAAACATATACAACGAACACCTCGCATATCCAAATATATCAATATAATAGCACATTAAATTGCTAATGTCAATAGATAAAAATAAGTACGGCGTAAAATAATCTAAACAATTATTTTACGCCGTACTTTTAATAACAATTTTTATTAAAGGATAGAAATGATATTTTGCGTAAAGAATTCTTTTGCCTGTTCCGGTTGAACGCTGAAAATTTCGTCATTTACAGACACGGAAACGCCTTTGTTTTCGCATTTTTTCATGCAAAACGCTGTTTTAAGTTCTACTTTACTGTTGAGTTTATTTTCTTCTATCATTTGCTGAAAGGTTTGTATTACATTATATGAACCCCTTATATGGCAGGCACTGCCTATGCAAACACTCAACTCAATCATTTTATTTATCCTCCGTATACTTCACATGAAGCAACTCGTGAACTCGTCCTTTTAAAATTCCGTTGTAAAGAGACATAACAACCGGGTTTTCTTCAGATCGTCTAATGCTTGTCATCTTATCTGCAGCATATAAGCCTTGACCTCTTTTATGCTTTTCTTCAAGTATTTCAAAAGGTTGACCGGCACCACAGACACAGCCTCCGGGACAAGCCATAACTTCAACAAAGTCGTAATGAACTTCTCCTGCTTTAATCTTTTTGATAAGCTCGTCAGTGTTTCCAAGTCCGCTTACAACCGCAATTTTAACTTGTCTGTCTCCATAAGGAATAGTTGCCTCTTTTACGCCTTCAAAACCTCTAATACCTGTATATTTTATTGTTTTCATTGTTGTGCTTGATTTATCATTTACTATGCGACGAAGAACCGCTTCTGTAACACCGCCTGTTACACCAAAAATTACACCTGCTCCGCTGTAAGACCCAAAAGGCATATCAACAGCTTCCGGTTCGAGTTCGTTGAATATAATACCGGATTCTTTTATCATTCTTATAAGCTCTTGTGTTGTAAGAACATAATCGACGTTAGGCATATTATCAACTTTGAATTCATCGCGTGCTGCCTCAAATTTCTTTGCTGTACAAGGCATAATAGCAACATGAACATGTTTACGGCTTGAAGTTGCATACTGTGCTTTAATTACCGATGCGAACATCTGCATAGGTGAACGGCAGGTTGAAATATCTTTCAAAAGCTCAGGATAATTCTTTTCAGCATAACTTATCCATGCAGGACAGCAAGAAGTGAAGAGCGGCATTTCGTGTTCGCCTTCTCCAAGCCTGTTAAGGAATTCATTTGCTTCTTCTAAAACAGTCAGGTCTGCGCTTGTAGAAGTGTCAAATATCTCATCAAAGCCCATACGACGTAGTGCAGCAACAATCATTCCAATTCCGTTTTCTCCGTTTTGGAAACCGAGCTCACGGCTGAGACCGACACGTACGGCAGGCGCAATTTGGACTGTGACTTTTGTATCCGGATCATCAAGTACTTTCCAGATTTTCGATGTGTCGTTTTTAACAACTAACGCACCTGTAGGACATACAGCAGCACATTGTCCGCAGCCTACGCAAGGAGATTCTGCAAGAGGTTTATCAAAGGCCGGACCAATTTTCATTTTTGAGCCTCTGAATGCAAAATCTATGGCGCCGACGTGCTGAACTTCATTACACATTCTTACACAGTCACCGCAAAGAATACATTTATTTGTGTCTCTTACAATGCTGAGAGAAGATTCATCGACTTTAGGAGCTGATGCAGTGTTCGGGAAACGAACATCTTCTATATGAAAGCGTTTTGCCAAATCTTGAAGTTTGCAGTCTGCGTTGTTTTCACAGGTAGTACAATCTCTGCAGTGATTTGCAAGCAAAAGTTCCAAAATCATTTTACGGTATTTACGAAGTCTTTCAGTGTTTGTTTTTATTGACATCCCCGGTCTCGGCGGAGTAGAGCAAGCTGCATCAAGACCTCCGCGTTCGTTTTCAACCATACACATACGGCATGCTCCGTATATTGAAAGTTCTGAATGATAACAGAATGTCGGCATTTTTATACCGGCCTTTCTGATCAATTCAAGCAGGTTTTTCTCATCGTTAATTTTAACCGGAATATCATCAACATACATTATATTCTTGTTCATATTCAGTTCTCCTTTATGGCATGGAACGGGCAGGATTCTACACACGCACCGCATTTAATACATTTACTTTGGTCAATAACAAACGGCTCTTTAACCTTACCGCTTATTGCACCTGCAGGACAAAGTCTGGAACACTTGCCGCAGCCCTTACAAAGAGAAGCTTCAATTGTAATCTTTTTAAGCTTACTGCATGTACCGGTGGGACAAGTACCGTGAATATGTGCTTCATATTCATCTCTGAAGTTTTTAATAGTACTTCTTACCGGATTAGGAGCTGTTTTACCAAGGCCGCAGAGTGCTGTAGATGTAATCATTTCAGAAAGCTCTAAGAGTAAATCAATATCGCTTTCTTTACCTTTACCTTCAACTATATTCTCAAGGATTTCAAGCATGCGCTTAGTACCTTCGCGACAGGGAACACATTTTCCGCAAGATTCGTTCTGAGTAAAGTTCATAAAGAATCTTGCAACTTCAACGATACAAGTATGTTCATCCATAACAACAAGACCACCAGAACCAATCATTGCACCAACAGATTTTAATGAGTCGTAATCAAGGGGAAGGTCAAGGTTATCTTTTGTCAAACATCCGCCCGAAGGGCCGCCTATCTGAACAGCTTTGAAATCTGCACCGCCTCTACAACCTCCGCCTATGTCATAAATAACTTCACGCAAAGTTGTTCCCATGGGGATTTCGATAAGACCTGTATTTTGAATGTTTCCTGTAAGAGCGAAAGCCTTTGTCCCTGAGCTGGATTCGCAACCTATAGAATTATACCAATCTGCACCACGATTTATAATAAGCGGAACGTTAGCATATGTTTCAACATTGTTAGGAACTGTCGGACAACCGAATAAACCTTTAATAACAGTCAGCGGCGGACGTACACGCGGGAAGCCTCTTTCGCCTTCAATTGAAGCTATAAGAGCAGTTTCTTCACCGCAAACAAATGCACCTGCACCACAATTAATATGTACTGTAAAATCAAAGCCGCTTCCAAGAATATTTTCACCCAAAATTCCAATCTCAAGGGCTTGTTTTATAGCATTTTGGAGTCTTGCAACGGCCATGGGGTATTCGGCTCTTACGTAAATATACCCTTTAGTTGCTCCTACTGCACGGCCGGCAACCATCATTCCTTCAAGGACTCTATGTGGGTCACCTTCCATAATGCTTCTGTCCATAAATGCTCCGGGGTCACCCTCGTCACCGTTACACAGTATGTATTTTTGTTCAGCTTCTGTTTTTCTTACAGTTTCCCATTTAATACCTGCCGGGAATCCTGCACCGCCGCGTCCACGAAGATTAGAATCTTTAATAGTTTTAACAACTTCATCTCCGTCGAGGTCGAATAATACTTTTTCAAGAGCTGAATAACCGCCCAGTGCAATATATTCCTGAATAGAGTCGGCATCGATATGACCACAATGTTCAAGAACAAGACGTGTTTGCTTTTTATAAAAAGGAATCTCATCCTGTTTAGGATATACCTTATCATTTTGATGATATGCCAATCTTTCGATTAATTCGTTTTTAGCGATTGTTTTTTCAATAATGTCTTCACAGTCTTCAAGTTTAACTTTTGTATAAAGCCAACCTTGCGGTTCAATTCTGACAAGAGGTCCCATTTCGCAAAATCCGTGGCAACCACATTTTTTTACACCGACACTTTCGTCGTGAGGTTCTTCTTCCAGCTCTACAGAACAGCGAATATTCTTTTCTTTAAGAAGGTTAACAAGTTTTGCATATATGTCAAGCGATCCGCTGGCTATACAACCTGTTCCGGCACAAACAAGTATTTTTTTTGTTTGTGCATCAAGTGATTTTTTACATGAAGCGCGTAAATTAATTAGATCTTCTCTGCTTTTAAGCATTTTTCTCTTCCTCCTTGATCTGGTGCAGCAGCTCTGCTGTTTTGTCTGGGGTCATTGCAGGATATACTTTATCGTTTACCGTTAAAACAGGTGAGAGCCCGCAAGCGCCGAGACAGGAAACTGTTTCAACCGTGAACATTAGATCATCAGTTGTTTTTTTCTTATCAGATAAAGAAAGCTCTTCACGCAAACAATTAAGTATAGGTATAGATTTTCTTACATGGCAAGCTGTTCCGTCGCAGACTTTTATGACATATTTACCTTTAGCTTCAAGAGAGAAGTTTTCATAAAATGTTGCAACACTATAAATTTTTGCTTCACTTACATTTATTTTTTTTGCCAAATATGAAAAAACTTCATTAGGCAGATAATGATAATGTCCCTGAATGGCTTGAAGCATAGGAATTATTGACTGTTGTGTGTGTTCAAAACCTGATGTAATTTCATCAAGTTTTTTGTAATCAAATTCTTTAACCATAAAAAATATCTCCTTAAAAATAACTTACCTTTATTTTTTTACCCATTTGTTTTAAGCAATTTGTTAACTCTTCAACAAGCTGCATTTTTATATTAAAATTAATAGGTAACGCCGGATTTTGGTGAGCCGGATTAACAGCTCTACCTACATAGAAATTAATGTCGGTTGCTTCTTCAAATAAAAGCCTTGCTATCATTGAAGCTCCGTCTTTTTTATAACACCATTGAGAATAAGTCTCATTGTCTTTAAGGTAATCTCTAGCGTAGGTGAGGACTTTATTAATAGTTATTACTCCTTCAGTTACAAGATCTACGCCTTCAATTTTTGCTATCGGTGGAATGTCCGGATCCGGTGATAATAATTCCGGAACAAGCTCTTTTTTTAAAAACTCAGCCGCAATAGACGATGTCGTTCCACCACATACAATATGCTTGCCTTCTTTTGCAAAGAAAAGAGACATCATTTTATCACAGTCATCGCGGTTAGAGGGGGGGCCTATTATTAAATTCATCGGTACACGTTTTCTTATTTTAATTGTTAAGGCTGTTGTATCATCGCCAGGCTGACCGCCGTATAGCTTATAACATTCATCAAGAAGAATGGTGTTAAGCGTTTTTGCGGTAAAACCTACGTGATAAAACGTTTCCATAAACGGAATTATATCTTTACGCTCCCAACCGAAATTCAGTTCAGTTCCGACACCGGCATGAATACATCCGTCACTCATCATAATAAGAACATCATTTTCCTGTAAGTTTATTTTAGAAAAATAAATTGTTTTTTGCCCTATTGTTCTTATAGTTTTAGGTATTTCAAAGTTTTTTCCATCACGGATAAAAATTACATCCGGATTGTCATATTGAATAATTTCTGCTTCGGAGTTTTGGATAAGGCGTATTATAGTAAACGTTGAGTAAGCAACGCCGCGAACGGAACACACAGGAAGAGTGGCAGCGATTGTTTCGACGCAATCGTCTATTTCCAATCCTTCTGCCATCATCGTTGAAATAATTTTAGCGGTGAGCGTGGATAGTATATTTGCTTTAACTCCGCTTCCGAGACCGTCGGCTAAAACAACCGTAGTTATTTCATTTTCTTCATCTTCAACCACGTCTATATGGTCTCCGCAAAGCTGCTCTCCGTATTTAATCATGCTGTTATATCCGATATCCGAACAAAGGTCATTCATCTTCGATGGACTCCTTTAATTTTGTTAGGGCTATCTTCGTTTCAGCTGCCGTCTCGCCGAGCAATGATGCTATTTCCTGAACAATTCGCATTTGTTTTTCAACTACTTTATCTGCAATGTCAACAGTTTGACGGCTGATAGTTTCCTTTTTCTCTCTTTGCAGCTCGTATTCTGTTATATCTCGCATGATACAAAATAAAATGCGATATTCTTTATCATATATTATCGTTTGCTCTACATATTTTTTATATTCTGCTAGATATAACCGCTTATCTCTTATACTTCTTCCGGTTTTGCGGACAGTCATAAAGTCTTTCGGATCCATAATTCTGACGATCTGCTCACCCAAGACATTAGAGGCTGCACGAATATTCATAATTTTCATGGCTGCGCGGTTTATCTGTTGCACTTCAAGATCTTCGTTAAGTACTATAATTCCATTAGGTGTATTGCTTATAATATTTCCGGAAAAGTTTTCTGCTTTTTCTTTTAAAAACGGAAGGCACATTGAAAGATCTGCTTTACCTTGGTATACAGCGATTGCTTTTTCACGACAGGTATTATATCCGCATGTTCCGCAGTTAAGCTCGTCTTCTTTTCTTGTTTTGCCTATTTGTTCAAGAATAGCTTTAATTTCTTCTTCGGAAGGTGTATCTTCATTTTTTTGAAGCGATGGTATTTCTTTTTTTATTTCACTATCTGACAATGTATTGGTATTGAAATCTTTTTTACCTGCATAACTTGAAACAGCCCCGAAATCTCGAACCGGGCTTCTGTGATATTTTTCCATTACAGGTCCGCCAATACAGCTACCTGAGCAAGCCGACATTTCAATAAAGCATTTATGTATGCTTCCGATTTCTATATCGTGAAGCGCGGCAATACAGTTTTCAGTACCGTCTACAGTAAGATATGTGTATTCTTCATTAGCACATTCCATCGTTTTGAGAATCCCTCCGACTGTTGGGAATAGCCTCGTTTTACTTTCATCAAGAGGTTTGTCTTCGGGATCGGGGAGTAATTCTATATTTTTCTCTTCAAGCCACTTTGTAAGCTCTTCAAAAGTTAAAACAGCATCGACTGTTTCGGGATATCTGTTGGCTTCATCTTTTTTTGCCACACATGGGCCGATAAAAACTGTTTTAGCTCCCGGAAATCTTTTCTTTATATCCGTACAGTGGGCTTGCATAGGTGATTTTATGTTTGCCAAATATGGTAGTAGATTTGGAAAATACTTTTGTATCAATAAATTTGCCGAATGGCAGCACGACGATATAATTATGTCGTGTCTGCCGTCAGCTATCATTTTATCATATTCTTTTTTTACCATCGTTGCACCGATGGCGGTTTCTTCTGCAGCTGTGAATCCTAATTCTTTCAATGCTTTTTCGAGTGCTTTTATGCCTATGCCATTGTAATTCGCAATAAACGAAGGAGCAATCGAGGCAATGACAGGGGCGTCCTGATCAATCAAGACTTTAACCTTTTCGACCTCACTAACAATTTCCTTCGCATTCTGCGGACAGACAACAAAGCAACGGCCGCATAAAATACATTCATAGCCTACAATGTTTGCCTGTCCTGCAGAAAAGCGAATTGACTTGACAGGGCAGTTTCTTATACACTTATAACAGTTTTTACAATTTGACTTTTTAAGCTTAAGAAAATCTGCCATTGCCTGTCCTCCTTTTATCTTTCAAGGATTTCTTTTTCGAAAAATGCGTTAACCGTGTCAGGAGTTACCGAAAACATTTTATTATCTACGGTAACACTTACACCGTTTTGACAGTTACCCATGCAAAAAGTACCGCTTAGTTCAACTTTGTCTTTTAAATTGTTTTGTGCTATTAAATATTGAAGCTGCTCTACAACTTTTCTAGAGCCTTTAAGGTGACAAGAACTTCCGATGCAAACAACTACTTTCATATCTGTGCTACCTCCGCTTATTCATAGTCAACGACGCTGACCCAAGAAAGCAGGAACTCACGTTCTTTTTCGTTACCCTTAACGGACTGAGATGCAGCCACGATAGGAAGCCATTTTTGAACGTATTGTTTAGCAGTGTCGCTTTTTTTACAGAATAAGTCAAGGTATTTTTCAGCACCTTCAATGTTCCCCTCAAGCCAGAACAATAAATATGTTCGTGCTACATCTGCTGAAGCGTTGCCTTGTGTTGCATGTGCCCAGTCAATTATATAGGGAACATTATCCGGTGTGATTATAATATTGGAAGGGTTAAAATCTCCGTGGCATACTTTAAGATTCTTAGGCATGCCTTCAAGTCTTGTATGCAAATCGTAACGAGTAGTAGCATCAAGATTTGTCTGAGAAATTTTGCGGTTCATTTTATCTTTTAATTTGCCTAAAAGAGGTGCCTTTTGTGCGTGAACACTCATTTGTAAATCTACAAAGAGTTCAAGATATTCATCGTATTTGGAAGGATTTTTTGCCATAAGCTCTGCTAATGTTTCGCCCTCGATATAGTCGGAAACAATTGCCCATTTACCGTCAATTTTTGTTACTTCAACAATTTTCGGTATATTAAGAGCTGTTTCCTCGACACGTGCCTGATTAAGCGCTTCGTTAAGAATATCTGCTTTAGAAAAGTCGCTGTTGAAAAGTTTGATTGCAAGCTTGCCGTCGCGATAAACCGTTTTACTGTTTCTAACCGCTATAACCTTATCGAGTTTCATGTCTGTGCTCCTCCTTAAACGTTTTTGTGTTCACCGTAATAAGCATTAAGATACATTTGTTTCATTTCGCTCATAAGCGGGTATCTCGGGTTTGCGCCTGTGCATTGGTCATCAAATGCCTGTTCTACCATAGCATCAAGTTTAGCGAGGAATTCTGTTTCATCAACACCGTATTCTTTTATTGAAGCTTTTATACCAACTTTAGCTTTTAACTCATCAATTGCTTTAATAAGATTTTCAAGCTTTTCTTCATTGTTTTTGCCTTTAATTCCGAGATAATCAGCTACTTCTGCATAACGTGCAAGAGTATGAGGATGATCGTACTGGGAGAATGTGCCCATCTTTGTAGGAACTTCAGATGCATTAAAACGAAGAACCTCGTCTATCATTAATGCGTTTGCGACACCGTGAGGAAGGTGGAAGAATGCACCGAGTTTATGTGCCATAGAGTGACAAATTCCAAGGAATGCATTTGCGAAAGCCATACCTGCTAGAGATGCAGCATTTGCCATTTTTTCACGTGCAACAGGATCATTCGGTCCGTTGTCATAAGCGCGAGGAAGATATTCAAATACTAACTTAAGGCTCTTAAGCGCAATTCCGTCTGTGTAGTCTGTTGCGAGCATTGCTGCATAAGCTTCAAGGGCATGTGTTACAGCGTCAATACCGGAAGCGGCTGTTAATCCTTTTGGTGCATTCATGTGGAAGTCTGCATCAATTATAGCCATATTAGGCATAAGTTCATAATCCGCAAGCGGGTATTTAACGCCTGTATCCTGGTCTGTAATAACAGCAAACGGTGTAACCTCAGAACCTGTACCTGCTGAAGTCGGAACAGCAATAAAGTATGCTTTTTCGCCCATTTTGGGGAAGGTATAAATTCTCTTTCTTATATCAACAAAACGCATCGCCATATCCATGAAGTCTGCTTCCGGATGTTCGTACATAACCCACATTATTTTAGCTGCGTCCATTGCGGATCCGCCGCCCAGTGCGATAATACAATCAGGCTGGAAGTCACACATAAGTTTTGCGCCTTCTTTTGCACATGCAAGTGTGGGGTCAGGAGCAACATTGGAGAATGTAGTATGAACGATACCCATTTCGTCAAGTTTATCAGTAATGGGCTTTGTATAGCCATTCTGATAAAGGAATGTGTCTGTAACGATAAATGCCTTCTTTTTGCCCATAACTGATTTTAATTCATCAAGGGCAACGGGCAAGCAGCCTTTTTTAATATAAATCTTTTGAGGTGCTCTGAACCACAACATATTTTCTCTCCTCTCGGCAACTGTTTTAACATTAAGCAAGTGTTTTACTCCTACGTTTTCGGAAACGCTGTTTCCACCCCAGCTACCGCAGCCAAGTGTAAGAGACGGAGCCATTTTAAAGTTGTAAAGATCACCGATACCACCGTGGGAGGAAGGGGTATTAACAAGAATACGGCCTGTTTTCATTCTTAATTCATATTCGTGAAGCTTCTCTTTTTGAGTAATTGTATCAATATAAAGAGAGGCTGTGTGTCCGTAACCGCCATCTTCAATAAGGTGCTCAGCTTTAGTGAGAGCATCTTCAAAATCTTTAGCATGATACATAGCCAAAACAGGAGAAAGTTTTTCGTGTGCAAATTCTTCGCTTAAATCAACGCTTTCAACTTCACCGATTAGTATCTTTGTTTTTTCGTCAACGGTAACGCCTGCCATAGCTGCGATTTTATAAGCAGGTTGGCCAACGATTTTAGCGTTTAATGCACCATTTATAATAATTGTTTTTCTTACTTTCTCTGTTTCTTCTGCATTGAGGAAATAGCAACCACGTGTTAAAAATTCTTTTTTAACTGTGTTGTATATACTATTGGGGACAATAACAGACTGCTCGGAAGCGCATATCATACCGTTGTCAAAAGTTTTAGAGTGTATAATTGAGTTTACTGCTAAGATTAAATCAGCACTCTCGTCAATTATTGCCGGAACGTTTCCTGCACCAACACCAAGAGCCGGTTTTCCACTTGAATAAGCAGCTTTAACCATGCCGGGGCCGCCTGTTGCCAATATTATGTCTGCTTCCTTCATAACTGCATTTGTAAGCTCAAGGCTGGGGACGTCTATCCAAGAAATAATGTTTTCAGGTGCGCCTGCTTCAACAGCAGCTTCTAAAACAATTTTTGCAGCAGCTATTGTAGATCCCTTAGCACGCGGATGGGGGCTTATAATAATACCGTTACGTGTTTTCAAAGAAATAAGTGTTTTAAATATCGCAGTTGAAGTTGGGTTTGTTGTAGGAATAACCGCTGCTATAACTCCAATAGGTTCTGCTATTTTTTTCATGCCGCATGCCGAATCTTCCTCAATCACACCACATGTTTTTGTGTTTTTATAAGCATTGTAAATGTATTCAGCAGCATAATGATTTTTAATAACCTTATCTTCTACAATACCCATTCCTGTTTCTTCAACAGCCATTTTTGCAAGAGCAATTCGCTGTTTGTTTGCAGCTGATGCGGCTGCAAGAAAAATTTTGTCAACCTGTTCCTGCGAGAATTTTGCGAATTCTTTTTGTGCGGCTTTAATTCTGCTTATAGCCGCTTCAAGCGTTTCCACGCTGTCAACGATGCCGTAGTCCTTTTTTTTCATAATAGTTCCTCCTCATGACGTGTTATCAATTTCCCTGATAATTTAGCAAGTTCTGCCGCGAGATTTTCATTCTGCACGATTATATCCGAAGGTGCGGAAATATGTGTCGGTGCAAAATTCATTATTCCCTTAATGCCGCAGTTTATCATTAAATCACACACTTGTTGTGCTGAATTTGGGGGTACACAAATTATTCCAACGCGGATGTTCATTCTTTTACATAAATCGGAAAATTTTTCAATTGGAAAAATTTCTTTACCTCCGTCTGTTTTTCCTACAACATTTTTGTCGCAGTCAAAACCGGCAGCAACATTTAATCCGTAATGTAAAAACCCGGTATAATCTAAAAGAGCGTGCCCGAGCTTACCGCATCCTACCAAAAATGCATCATTTAAGTCATTATATCCTAAAAAATTTTCAAGATCAGCTATAAGATTTTTTACTATATATCCGATTTTAGGTTTCCCTGTTCCGCTCACACGAGCAAGATCTTTCCTAACCTGGACGTCGCCTAAATTAAGGGCTTCTGCTATAGTTGTTGCCGATATGTTTAATGGGGCATGTTCAGGAAGAGACTTTAAGTAAGTCAGATACCAGGGCAATCTATCAAGCGTTGCTTTAGAAACGCCTTTAATGTCCACTCAGCTTCACTCCTTATTTTATATTATGTCCTTGAATATAATAACTTAATATTGATGAACTATACAATTATGCATAATACTTTTTCATTATACATATTATAGCACATCTTACCCTGGTTGTGAAATGTTTAACAAACATATCGATATGTATTTATCGATATACCTCTAGTTACATACCTACATATATTATACGATATTGCTTGACAATATCAAGTGAATTCTGTATAATATTAAAAATAGTAATAAAAAAGACAAAAAATTGGTTTTATCATTGGAAGTTTATATTGAAGAATATTATTATACTAAATATATAGATTGGGGTAGGTATTATTGAAGAAAAAAAACAGAGGACAAAAGATCAATTATTATTCAGATCTTCTTAATGATGATTTTGCCTATACTCATATAAAAACTAATTACATAGGTAAAGATTTTAATTTCATTAAGACTTCACTAATATGGCAAATGTTATCTTGGTTTTTTTATTATATAATTGCCTTACCTATTATATGGGTTGTGTCAAAACTATATTTGGGAGTTAAGATAAAAAATCGTACAGCAATTAAAAAAATAAGAAAAAGCGGTTTTTTTATCTACTCAAATCATACTCGAACGCTTGATGTTTTTATTCCGCCGCTTGTAGCTTTCCCCTCGAAAGTATATACGATCTCAAGTGCAGATGCTATTTCTATAAAAGGGATACGATGGCTAGTAATGCTTCTTGGTTGTATACCCATTCCGTCAAATATGGGTGCAATGCCTAATTTTTCAAGAGCCGTTGAAAAACGAAGTGCCGAGAAAAATTGTATAGCTATTTTTCCGGAAGCACACATATGGCCGTTTTATACTAAAATACGACCGTTTAAAGCTGTTTCATTCGGTTACCCTGTAAATTTTAATTTACCTGTAATTACAGCAACTGTAACATATAGAAAACGTACCGGGATTTTTGGTTTTATCAATAAACCGGGCATGACAATTTTCATAGGAGATCCTATTTATCCTAATACAATGTTACCAAGAAGCTTGCGAAAAGAAGATTTAAGAAATAAAGTATATAACCAAATGTGTAAAGCTGCAAAGAAAAACGAGATTGAATATATTAAGTATGTTAAAAGAACCGATAGCTGATTTTTATCGGTTCTTTTGCTATTTTCAACATCAAAATTTTAAATAATGATTATAAACATGCAACATATAAGTAAATATTCAATGTTATTTTTGAATTTTATTTACATGTAGATTAAAATATGGTATACTTAAAACAATAAATCTTTAAGCTGTACAGAGATACCGTCAAGATTTTTGAATATAAGTGTATTCTTGCGGGTATTTATGCCTGTAAGAATTTTTTTATTTATTAAATAGAAAGGATGTTGGATTTTGAAAAAAAAGGCGATTCTTATGGATGAAAGCGCGGTGGGCAGGTCTATTGTTCGTATTTCTCATGAAATTATAGAAAAAAACAAAGGGTCCGAAAATCTTGTTATATTAGGAATTCTTCGTCGAGGTGCTTATCTTGCGAAAAAGATATGTGATAACATAGAAAAGATAGAAGGATCAAATGTTAGTTTTGGGACTCTTGATATAACATTTTATCGTGATGATCTTTCTAAAGTAAGTGAAGTTCCTGTTATTAATGAGCAGCCTTGCATTAATGTAGAAGGAAAAACAGTTGTTTTAGTAGATGATGTCATCTTTACCGGAAGGACTGCCCGGGCTGCGATAGATGCAGTTTTTGCACAAGGACGGCCTAAAATGATACAACTTGCTGTTTTAATTGATAGAGGTCATCGTGAGTTGCCGGTTCGACCGGATTATGTAGGTAAAAACGTTCCTACTAGCCTTTCCGAAAACGTACATGTATGTGTGCCCGAATATGACGATAAAACAGAAGTTGCTCTTTATGAATAAATTGCGTTTCGACGCATTTTATATAATAGTTTACGGAGGTATAACATGAGTAAAAACTCAAAAAGTACAATCGGGAATGAACCGATTACAGATGCACGCAAACTCGGGATTCCTAAAATGTTGGTTTTAGGATTGCAGCATATGTTTGCAATGTTTGGGGCAACAGTTCTCGTTCCTATGATAACGGGATTAGATGTTTCAACAACTCTCCTTATGGCAGGTCTCGGAACACTTCTGTTCCATCTGATTACAAAAATGAAAGTTCCTGCATTTCTAGGTTCTTCATTTGCATTTTTAGGCGGATATGCTGCGGTAAAAGCAGCCGGTGCTGAACAAGGATTGGCAAACGCTTTACCTTATGCGTGTCTTGGTGTTGCTTGCGCAGGTCTTGTTTATTTAGTGTTAGCATTTATTATAAAAGTTGTGGGAATAACACGCGTGATGAAATTCTTTCCGCCAGTCGTAACAGGGCCGATTATTATTACAATCGGACTTATTCTCGCACCTTCTGCAATAAATAACTGCACATCGAATTGGATTTTAGCAATAATTGCTTTACTTATTGTAATTGTTTTCAATATTTGGGGAAAAGGAATGGCAAAAATTATTCCTATAATATTAGGTGTTATCGGGGCTTATGTATCAGGATTAATACTTTATTATATAGGGCAAGCAAATCCGGGGTTGATTCAGGATGTTCCTTGGTTGTTCTCCGGCGGATTTAATGCTGACACTGGTTTATATGCGCCTATTTTTGATTTCACTAATATTAATGCTATTTGTCAGAATATTGCAAGCGGACAGATATTCGGATCTCAAGGTTTAATAGGTTTTCCGATAAACTTTGGAAGAGATGGTAATACAATATTTGCAATTGATTGGGCGAATACATCCATGATAGTTTCTTCAATAGTTGCTATTATTCCTATTTCACTTGCTACAATGATGGAGCATATCGGAGATATTTCTGCAATCGGAGCTACAACAGGAAAAAACTTTATTGCTGATCCCGGTTTGCACAGATCACTTACAGGAGACGGGCTTGCAACAACAATCGCATCTATATTCGGAGGTCCGGCAAATACTACATATGGTGAAAACACTGGTGTTCTTGCATTAACAAAGGTATATGATCCCAGAGTTGTACGTATTGCAGCATGTTTTGCAGTGGGGATATCCTTCTTCCCGATAGTGAGTGCTGTAATCAGCACAATTCCTGCGGCTGTTATAGGAGGAATATCGGTTATTCTTTATGGTATGATTTCATCAATAGGTGTGCGTAATATGGTAGAAAGTAAGGTTGATCTTACAAAAAGCCGTAATCTTATTGTTGCTGCTGTTATTATAGTTTCTGCTCTGGGTATTTCTTTCAGCAGTGCGGTAGGCGGATCAATCTCATTTATACTCGGTTCAGCAACCATAAGCCTATCAGGGCTTGCAGTTGCTGCAATTGTTGGGATTTTTCTTAATGCAATATTACCCGGCAAAGATTATGTTTTCAGTGCTGACTCCCCTTCAGAAACCGGAGTTAATTTCGCGGTAGGAGCAAACAGTAAGAGACAGGAACCTGAAGAGACAGAATAATAAATCACATATATATAATAAACACAGGGTTTTGTAAAATACAAAACCCTGTGTTTATTTACGGATAAATATATAAGATTTATATTTTGAAGTGTTATATTTTTTATATAAAATTTATATTGGCTGCTTATTTTTGTATATTTTGTCGATATCTTTATCGCTTTGACACACCTAAAAACACTTGACAAAAGAGAGCTCATATGTTAACATAATGGCGTATTTGTTACTATTTTTTGTATTTTATTTTATTATTAAATGAAAGGAATGGTAAACTCTATGAAAAAAGTTCTCTCAGCAGTACTCGCACTGGCATTGGTCGTTTCTATGTTTACAGCATTTACCGTCAGTTTTTCAGCCGCAGAACCTGCATCTTATACCGGCGGCGCATTGACAGCTTATAGAAACGAACTTCTTAATGCAAAATTCGGCGATTGGGCATGGCTTGATGGTTATAATAACCGTTCATATCCAGGCTACGACAGTACAATTTGGGGATTTATTTGCGACGACATCGACGCAATGGATTACCTGAAAAACAACGGAGGCACAGACTCACAAGGCAGAGCAGCAATTGAACTTATGAATATCCACCTTGCTGTTATCGGTCTTGCACCTGCCTCATATACAGGAGGAGCTCTTTCTACATTAAGAAATGCAATCCTTTGTGCTAAATTCGGCGGGAACTATACTGATTATACGACATGGGCTTGGCTTGCTCCGTATCAAAATCGTGCTTATCCCGGATATGATAACGCTAAATGGGGTTTAGTATGTGATGATATCGATGCTATCGATGCTCAGAAAAATTCTTGCACAGACGCTCAAGGTCGTGCTTTAATTACATCCGTAAATACTCATATTAAGAGCCTTGCTGTTGAATCAGTTCCTGCAAGTGAAAATACGGTTCTTGAATCAAGCAGCGCTTATTATTTTGCAGCAAATAAAGGTCTACAGGATCTTCTCGCCGCAGGTACTACATTTAACCAGAACGGTCCTGCAGCAGGAAATGTAGCGTCTGTATTTTTTGCATTTTATTATAACTATTATTATGCTAGAGTAACTCTTCCCGAGAATCAAGCTAAGGCTGAAGCAGTCACATATAAAGCAACCCTTGATAAAGTTTATAACTGGATGTACGGTGCAGGTAACACCGGTAAAGTCTTTTATGGTTATACCGATATTGCCAACACACTTGAATCTCAATGGAATACAATGCGTTTAGCTGTCAGAATATCTAATGGACTTAAAACTGCACGTAATACATACATGACAGATCATAGCCTCTGGGACAATAACCTTGGTAAATATACAGCAGCTTCTTGGTCAAATTATTGGTCAAAAGTTGAAGCTATAGATACTATTGCTAATACTGGGACTGATGCACAGTGTAATGCAGCTTATGATGCTTTTGTAGCAGCTGCAGGTGCTCTTGTTGAGACAGGTACACTTAATGATCCTATTAGAAAAGCAGCATATGACAGAGCTATATAT
>QAKR01000051.1 GCA_003343705.1 Clostridiales bacterium
CTCCCACGGGATTTTAAGTCCCGGGCGTCTGCCTATTCCGCCACTCCGGCAAGTGCGGTTTTATGCCCACTGTGGAATTAATTAAGTGTATCGTATTTCCGACAGCTTAAGTATTATATCACAATATTATTTATTTGTCAACCCCTAAAATATAAAATTTTTTTTTATTTTGTAAAAACCAAATAGTTTTATAGTTTAAGGAATAAAAAACAGTTATTAAAAAATAAGCTTATTATATAGTAAAGAACATCAATTACAAAAACAACACT
Organism: Clostridiales bacterium; assembly: GCA_003343705.1. Classification (GTDB taxonomy): domain Bacteria; phylum Bacillota; class Clostridia; order Oscillospirales; family UBA644; genus QAKR01. The sequence goes on from QAKR01000051.1 coordinate 270, forward strand.
TTATTTTTATTAAACATTTAAAAAATAAATATTACGATGATTTTTTAATTTTATATTTTATACAAAAAAGAAGAAAGAAAAATATTATTATGCTAAAATAAGAAATTGTGTTTTATTATTAAAATATGTTAAATTAAGATTAAACACCCAATATTATATTTTATGAATTTCGAATTATATCTTGTCTAAATACCGTTTAAGCAGAATTTATTAATCTTTGGTTGGCTTTATATATTTCAAAATAAATAAATATATAAATATGAAGAGTTTACCGATATATGGTTTTTATATAGTTTGTTAGCAGTTACGAAATTTGTTGTTTTTGTAATGAAAAAATTGGCGTTTACATCTTGCATTATTAGATTTTTTGTAGTATAATTATCACGTATGAACATTCGTCCCTTGAAAAACAGCATTAAGGAGAGTATTGAATGAAAACCGGAGTAAAGAGCTTTTTAAAGAAATTTGTGCCGCTTATGCTAGCCGTACTTATGGTGGCAACATGCGCTGCACCTATATTTGCGGAGGGGGAAACGGATAATCCGTTTATTTATTCCGATCTGAATAAAACACCGGGCGGTACATATGGATATCTGTCAAAAGCTGAAGATGAGCTTGTGTTTTTACTTGAATCAAGCGGTATAACCAAAAGTACGGATATACGCTTTTTCGGAGTTGAATTTTCTATAGCTGCCGGAATACCTACAAAAGAAAATATGGTAAAAATGTCACAAGAGTTACTTGATAAAGGTGTTAACTTCGTTTGCATTAAAGATGTGTATGCAGGCTTAACATCAGGAACAAGCGAACTTGATCAAAGCAGACTTGATGCTTTTGACGACATGATTTTTGAATTTTATCTTAAAGGTATATATGTTGAATTAGATCTTTTTACACCTCAATCTTTAGGAACCTCATCTGTAGGTGCGTTTGCCGACAGTAAAATGGTTGATAAAGCTATAAGATTTTTAAAGAGATTTTTCTCATACGTAGGCCCTAATGACGAAATATATGCAAAAGAATCTACGATTATTATGGTAAAATATCTTGATAATGCTTCAATAAGCTATCTCAAAAGCGGTGAAGTAAATGCATATTCAGATATGCTGAAAACAGGTTTTAACGAATTTCTTGCTAAAAAATATGAAACAAATGATAAACTTGTCAATGCCTGGAAAGCTGCAGACGGTACATCTGCTTTAGCCGAAGGCGAAACATTAGGAAACATTAATATTGGTTCTTTCGGAACTGATACAGATTTATTATTTGATACAACCTCTCTTAATTCCGCACGCCAGGCTGACTTTGTTGCGTATCTTACAAAAGTAGCGGGAGAATCATATAACAGAATAGTTACCTCTTTAAGAGAACTCGGATACCGTTCATTAATCATGTGCTCTGATGCTTCAACAGGACCTTTTAGCACAAGAATAAGCGGACTTGGCGATGCTGCTGCAAAAACAATTACATATGACGGCTCGAATATCCAAACGGCTATGAAAAATGCTGCATCAGGTGTTATATCCGGTAAGCCTTTTGTTCTTAATTGGGATACTTCATCTCATACGGCTGAAAAATCTAAAGCTTTTACAGAGCTTGTAGTTTATTCCTGTATGCAAGGTTATGATGCATTTATAGTTGGCGAGTATATTATAAATCCCGCAGAAGGCCAATATGCAGTTAACAAAGATGCAGAAGTATGGCAACAATTCGGGTTGTTCGCTACTATTTTCCGCCATCGTTCAATAATGCCTTCCAGAACACAAATTGAATATGTATATACAACAAACGATACAGCAGCCGAGACAGGTAACTTTGGTAAATTATTATCTTTCTCTTCACTTATTTCAAAGTCAGGTACAGCATTTGTCGATAATGCTTATGTTTCAGATAAGGGGCTTGCTATTACATCTGGAAACAACTCCGGCGGTGATTATTCGGCTACAACAAATAATATCATTATTCAATCGTATACCGATATGCAAAGCCCGTTTATGAAGTCTAAAGACAAGCTTGCATGGCTAAATACAAACGTTGAGAAAAAAGCAATGGAAAAAGTTGCAATAAGCGGTATAGATTTCAGAATAGGTGAAAAGAGAGCTATTGCAGTTAACGGAACCGTTAATGACGCTGATACTCTTTCACAGGTTATGCATAAGCTGGGAATACTCGAAGATAAATATGGTTATGCAAACGGAGTTATAAGCTCAGATAACGGACAAATAACTTATAATACAAATAATAATGTAATTACGGCAAACGGAAATAGAATTGCTGCTTTTACCGGCCCTGTTTCTACAGAAGGTTCTGTCAGTGGGTCTGTAACATATAAAGGTAGCGGGGCTGCTTCTTCTGTTATCGTTTATCCGATGGACAGTGCGAATTTAGAGGCAAGCGGAAGCCTTCTTATATATGCCCGAGGTGCATCTGCTTCAGATACCTTAAAAGGAACGCTTACATTTAAGCGTGAGAACTGTACCTATGAATTTTACGGTATCAAACCTGATGGAACAAGAAGCGAAATTCTTTCACAGACTAAAATGGTAGAAGTTGAAGACGGCAAACAACGCCCTGAAGTTACAACTGAGACTACTGTTGAATTAACAGGTGAATACCAGAACTATGAGCTTGTTTTTAAGGAGAAATCCGTTGATGATAGCCTTGTAGGTTACACACCGACATTCCCTCCTCGCCCTAATCTGTTATTATTAATTTCTGTTCCTGCAATTTTATTCCTCGTTATTGCTTATGTCGGAATTCTTTTAGCAGATAAGTTAAAGATAAAACGTGAAGAAAAGCTTCGTCTTGCTTCAATGGAAACAAAGCTTAAATCAAGAATCGCTCATGATGAACACATTAAGCGATTTGAAGAAGAGATGGAGCAAGAACGTATCGAAAAAGAGCGTAAAGCAATGGAAAAAGAGTTCGGCTATAACCCATTACTTGACGAATCAATTCCTGAAGATATCCGCAGAGAGCTTGCTGCAGAAATGAAACAAGAGCAGGAAAATAAGAAAAATACTGACGATAATAAATAATACTGTTCTTTATTAGAACTAGATTAAAATATTTTTAATAGAAGTTTAGTACAAAAATACAGATCAGGCCGTCGGGTTTTCCGACGGCCTCAAATTTTAAGGTGAAACATGACTATAACAAAGCAAATGCTGCCTTTCTTGGCAAACAACAGAATGAAAAACAGTAAACAATGGTATTCAGATCATAAAGATGAATATAAAAAACACGTATACACTCCGCTTGCGGACATTACCCGTGCACTCGCCCCTACAGTTGCAAAGATTGATTCTCTGATAGTTACAGAGCCACGCTATGTAATCTCACGAATTTACAGAGATACTCGTTTTTCAAAAGATAAATCAACCTTGTATAGAGATAATATGTGGCTTACTTTTAAGCGTCCTTCTGCAAGATGGTCCTGCTCCCCGGCATTTTATTTTGAAATAATGCAAAACGGCTGGCGTTACGGAATGGGATATTATTGTGCAACGTCACAAACAATGGCACTTTATCGAAATTATATTTCACAATATCCTGATGATTTTCGTAAAATAATCAAGCCTTTAAAAAATTTGTATTCCGAAACAGAACAATATAAGCGCAAGCCAAAAGGAGAGTGCCCTGATGATTTACTTGAATGGTTTGTATCAAAGAGTGTTCATGTAACAAAATGGGAAAACGATATTGATAAACTTTTTCAAGAAGATTATCTAGAAGACATTAAAACAGGGTTTTTACAAGCGGCACCTCTTTACAACTTTTTAATGGAGCTCGGAAATACTTCAATTCCGGAATCTGAAAGCTATATACCAAAAAATAATGTTGAATTTGAATGGTGAAAAGGAGTGTATTTGAATGATAAAAATACATGCACATCGCGGAGCTTCTATGTATGCACCTGAAAATACTCTTGAAGCAGCAGAACTGGCAATAAAGATGAATGCCGATGCCATAGAGCTTGATGTTCATCTAACTGCGGATAAACATATTGTTGTCTCTCACGACGGAACTTTAGGCCGTTGTTGTGACGGTGAAGGTGACATAAACAAACAGACTCTTGAACAGTTGCAAAAATATAATTTTAATAACAACAATGCTAAATATCAGTTTTGCCGTATCCCTACGCTTAATGAATTTTATGATCTTGTTAAGCCTTCAAATTTATTTTTAAATGTAGAAATTAAGGGAGACTGCGGTGAAATTGAACCATATCTAGCAGATCTGACAAAGCAGTTTGGGATGGTTGAAAGGGTTTTATATTCCTCTTTTAATCATGAATCTCTTGTTAAAATTAAAGAGCTTGAGCCAAATTGCAAAACAGGGCTTTTATATGGAGACACAATCCCCGATATTGTTAACTACTGCAAAAAACAAGGATATGATGCAATTCATCCGTACCATGGTGAGTTGACAAGTGAAATAATCTCAGAATGTATTGCTAATAATATTATGGTAAACCCTTGGACTGTTGACAATACTGAAGATATGAAACGGCTTTACTCGGCAGGCGTAACAGGAATTATTACTGACTGCCCTGATGTGGCAAGAGAGGTTTTGAACAGCTTATGATTATAGATTTTCATACACATATTTTTCCTGATAATCTTGCTCCGCGTGTTATCCCTCAGTTGGCAAAAAACTCAGGGATTCAACCTTATTCAGACGGTACCTTGTCTGATACTCAAAAAAAATTGAAAGAATGGGGTTTTGACGGTGCGGTTTTTCTTAACATTGCTACTGCCGCACGCCAACAAATCACTATAAACAATACCGCAGCGCAAATAAACAATAATAAAAACTATTTTGCATTCGGCTCTGTTCACCCGGATGCACCGGATGCGGTTGAAGAGCTTAAAAGAATTAAAAGTCTTGGAATAAAGGGTGTTAAAATGCATCCGGAATATCAGGAGTTTTATCTCGATGAAAAGCGTATGCTTCCGATTTATGAAGCGGCACAGGATTTGGGGCTTATAATGATTTTTCATGCCGGATGTGACAGAGGCTATCCTGATATTTGTCACGCAGCCCCAGATAAATTTCTTTATATAATGAAGAATTTTCCTAACCTAAAGCTTGTTGCAGCTCATTTTGGAGGCTGGTCAGCATGGGATATGGTAGATTATTTTTTAATAGGAAAAAATATATATTTGGATACTTCAATGACAGTTGATTATATTGAATCTGGAAGAATGAAACAGATGCTGCTTCGTCATGATCCTGATAAAATTCTATTGGCAAGCGATTGCCCGTGGGGTAGTCCTGCAAAAGCCCTTGAGCGAATTTATGAAATGAATTTACCGGATGATATAACAGAAAAAATTACAGGTAAAAATGCCTTGGAATTAATTGGTTTTGAAAAAAAATAATTAAATAAACATCAAATCACTCTTGACAGGAGTGATTTTTTGTGTTATAATACTGATTAGATGAAAATCAAATTAAATAAGGTGGAGAATATGTATTACAAAAAGTTTTATGAAATTGTAAAAAATGGCTACAAAAGACAATATGAAAACCGTAAAGCGTCTCTTTACAATCTGTATGACGAAAAGGTTGAATATTTTCTTATGGCTGCTTTAAGTAAAGCAAGAGGTCCCATGTTTCGGGAAGAGGATGAATATCCTATTGATTATTTAGCGTCATTTGAAGCTTTAGGCGAGTCACGTCGTTTTCTGCGTGATGATATATATGAAAGTCTAAAGAAATACCCGGGGAAGGATGCGGAATACATAAAATTATATACTTCTTTTTCAAATGAAAACGATAAAAAGCTGTTTGCTTTATATGTAACGTTGCTTGTTCAATTTTATGAACAGCTTAACAAATACGTTGTGTACACGCCTGTAAATGAATCGGAAAAACTTGAGCTCGCTGCAAAAATAATGCCGCTGACCTGTTATATAAATTATCTTGATAAAAAATGGTACATGTACGGCTGTACGCCTTTTTGGCTCAGCTGTACGGATATAAACTGTCAAACCTATCTTTTAATATGCGATGTTATGCAAAAACATCTTGCGGAGTGCGAGGTTGCTCTGGAGAAGTTTGATACAAAGGAAAAAATAAAGAAAAATAAAACGGAGTACAGCGCTTTGAAGCAAAGAGGTGACGGTGCCGTTGTTCCGCAAGACGCAATGCTGCGCAACCGTTTTTGTTTTTGTGGGCTTCTGGGTAGAAGTAAATATAATGTTGACCAGTCAATTTTTCCGGAGCTGAATGCGGGAAACTTCCTTGAAATTCTTTCTGCTTCAGGTCTAGCCAACAGTACTCAGCTTAAAGCTCTTGATTTGTTTTTATATGTAATGTCAATGTTTTTGCAGCGAAGAAAGGAATTTCTTTTAAAATATGATGCAGCACAGAAAAGCGGTGATGAAAAAGAGCTGTGGGTAAGCGGGATAAGAATCGAAGCGTACAATGAAATACTGAACGGCTTAGGGAAAATATCTGAAAAGAACGGGGGCAAAGCACCATGGCAGAAGTGAGCGGAGCTGAATTTTTCAAATGCTTTGGCGATAAAACACGGTTTGAGATCGTTAAGCTTTTGCTTGACGGTAACAGCTACGTGGAGATCATTGCAAGCAAGCTTTCTCTTACGCCTGCAACAGTGTGCTTTCATTTGAAAAAGCTTGAAGCCTGTGGACTTGTGACAACGGAACGTCAGCAATTTTATATTATATACAAGCTTAATAAAGAACTTTTGCAAAAGCCGTTAATAAGCTGGTTTGAAGCTTCTGATGTTCTACAGGATGATAAGTATGAAAAAGGTGTGCTTTTAGCATTTTTTAAATACGGTAAGCTTATTTCCATTCCGGTTCAGCTTAAAAAGCGTGAAATTGTTTTGCGTGAAATTCTTAAGGATTTTGAGCAGGGCAGGGAATATTCGGAAAAAGAAGTTAACGAAATTATTTTAAAATACCATTCAGATTACTGTTATATTCGCCGTGAGATGATCGGGCTTAAAATGCTTTCAAGAAATGACGGAATTTATAAAAAAATAATTAAATCCTAGTATGAAAATGCTTATACAATTTTAACGGGGCTTTTTTATAAAACAGCCTTGTTTATCATATACAGGAAAAATAGCTTGTTAAATAATTAGTCTTGTGTATTCAACCTTTAAGTTATTGCAATATATGGAAAAATATGTTAAAATAATATTTACAAGTTAAAATATTATTTTAAAAACTAAAAATAAGGGGGTAAATGTATTATGAAAAAATTATTATCATTTTTCTTATCTGTTATAATTTTATGTTCAGTTCCGTTTGCATTTTCGGCAATGACTGAAGAAGAATTAGGGCAGGCACAGGAAGCAAAAAATTATCTTAAATCACTTTACCTGGCCTATAAAGGTTATGAGATGCGAGTGTTGCTTGATGAGAATAAACAAAATGAAGACTATATTTATTATCGTGATATTCTTATGAAAAGGGCAATAGAGCTTTTACAACAAGAGGAGTACGAACCTGCTAATACCTATTACAGCTTAGTAAAATCTCTTGAAATGTGTTGGTATAGATGGCGTGAGCAGATGCCTGTAAGCAACGGATTATTTATAATTCGTGATAATCTGGTGGCAGAAATAGCTCCATCCTATAGTTATACTCCTTCATCGTGGAATGAATATGTTTTAAGGCGTGCATTCTGTGACCAGGCCATTGACGAGCTAAAGAACAGCACAAACGCTTCTGATGAAGCTGGGCAGCGGGCTGTTGACGATTACAAAGCAGCAATTGCAGTATTAAAGCCGATAAATCTTGCCGAATTATCTTCGGATCTTGAGAAACCTACAGACGAAAGTACATCTTTGAATGCAAAAAAAGAGCTGTTAGATAAACTTTCAGATGCAAATTCTTATGCAGCAAGGATAACAGAGTTAAATAGTATCGAACAAAAAGATGTTAAAGACTTTTTTGCAGCTTTGAATTTTTTTAATGCAATAGCAAATGATGAAACACTTTATCATGCAGGGTATTATAACGTTCATGCCCTTAAAGAGAAGCTTGCAATTGTAAAGGCTTCTTCAAAGATTCCAATAGGGGATGCGCTGGTTGCAATGTGTGAAAAATATACATATCGCAGTGGTGTTGAGATTTCTGCGGTAAAAGCAAGGATTGATGATATTACTGCAAAATCCGTAACCTGTACAGACAGCGAAGGGCAAAAATTATATACAGATTTTTGCTTGGCTGTGGACGAGCTTGCAAAAAATGTTCTGACAAGTGAAACTGATACTGCGAAAAATTATTTTACCTATGTTGTAGAAAATATCTCAAAACCTCTTATGGAAAGAACTGCGGATATAACATTTAAGTATGCATATAGCTACTTAGAGTATTGTGTAAATACTTTATTCCCATCTTATATTCAGGATAAGGGTGTTAAGGCTGAGGAAATTTATAGTTTTGCAGATTATCTATATGATTTTATAGATTATTGGAGCCCTGAGACATATATTGGTGTTGATCTTATCAGATATGCTGAAAAATGCATTGATGATCACTTTTTCACTGTTAAAACAATACCGGATAACATTGCGGCAATTCGTGAAAAGATTTATGCTGCATCACAGGATGACACATTAACCTCAGGTCAGGGAGAGCTGCTAATAAACGAACTTATATCAGCTCTTGACGAAGCAGGCGGTGACCAGTATGCAGCCCATTCGGAATTAAATCTTAAAATGGGCCTTTACGCTGTTAATGCATCTCGTGATACAAAAAAAGAAAAAAGCGAATCAACTAAAGCTTTTTACAGCAAGCTAGAAGAAGCAAAAGCTCTTTTATCCACCTGCTATGATCAACCTGTTTATGCTTATTACGATATGATAGGTCAGCTAGATAATATTTGTGAAAACCTATTTTTCCCCCAAATAAATGTAAGTCGCCCATTTATATTAAAATGCCGAGAGCTTTATTATAAATATTCACCTCTTTCAGGAACATATACAAACGAAAGCTGGACAGCGGTATCGGATGCAATGAATTATTGTGATGCTGTTTATGGAAAGGGGACAGATGCTCAATGTGCGGAAGCATATAGTATTTTAGAAAAAGCAGTAAATGCCCTTGTTAAGGATGTTCCGAACGAAGCTGAAATATCTCTTACATCGGCTTTAGGCAAAATTGGAGATACGGTTGAGATAAAACTTAATGTAAGCCGCGACTCAAATATGTCCTACGGAAAGTTTGTTCTTTATTACGATGATACGGTTCTTGAATATGTATCTGCCTCGGATAATGTTACATCTCTTGCAGGGGCCTTGGAATATACATACTATAATCTTTCCCCATCACCACGTAATACAAATCTTATTACATTGAATTTTAAAATAAAAAACACTGCTGCAAACGGTCCTTCTGCAATTGTTTTAACCGGCGAAAAAGTTCGCGATAAATACAATAGGGATATTTCAGCACAGTTTACATCAGGCGCTGTTGAAGTAGGTGAAGGCGTTGTTTATGGCGATATTAATTCAACTAAAAGTATTGAGCTTGCAGATGCTATGGGTGTTTTCCAATACGTTGCAGGTAAATATGCTTTTAATTCAGAACGTAACATTTCAGCAGATTATAACAAAGACGGCGTTCTTGATCTTTCCGATGCAATGAATATATTCATGATTGTTGCAGGTAAGCAGACCCCTCCGATATCAGCAAAATATATTGCAAACGAAAAACTTGTTGAAGTTGAAAATAATAATTCTGATATGCATAGTTGTCCTGAAGCTCCTGAAAAACCCGGCTATGTTTTTCGTGGCTGGTACACCGGCGAAAACGGAACAGGTCAGAAGCTTGCCACAGAAAAAGTTAAAGTAAGTAAGCCATCTGTTTATTATGCATATTACGAAAAATTCGAGCAAAAGCATCTCAAACAAGGCGAGATAATGACGGCCGGATATGTTGCAATACATACAGAATTTGCGGTTGAAGAAGACTTTAAAAAGCTTGCTGAATGCGGTATTGATATAATAATAATTGATTATGATAAAAGTAACCCAAAAACCGCGCAAAATCTGAAATGGGCTGAAAAATATGGTTTACGTGTTTTCATTAGTGATAATATGATGCTTAAAACAGAGCCCCTTACTGAAGAAAAGGTATTGGAATTTACTGAACCATATAGGGATTCTCCTTCATTCTTAGGTAATTTTATTGTAGACGAACCTTCGGCAGATAAATTCGATCATTATGCCGCCAGAGTGGATGTTTACAGAAAAGCATTACCTGATTATGATCTACATGTAAATTTGTTTTCAATGGATGCACCGGTGGGTATGCCTTTCAGTGATTATGTTTCATCTTATGTAGAAAAATTTAATCTACCTTTCATCTCAACCTCGACATACTCCCTTTTCAGTGAAAACAACATCAAAATAACAGCTCAAAATCATATTGCAAACATACAAACTGTTGCACAGGCTGCAAAAGAGAATAATCTTGATTTTTGGATGTATACTCAATCCATGTCCGGAATTGAGGGACATAATAATCGTTACATAACTCTTGATGATATACGTTTTCAAATGTATTCAGCACTTGCATTTGGTGCTTCAAAACTTATGCATTTTTGTTATGATGTTCCGGGTTATGACGGCACGGTAAAATACAATACACAGGTTTACGGTGCTCGGAATTATGCACATGAATATACCGAAATATACGATTACATGCAGACAGCAAACTTGGAAGTCAAAGCGTTTTCTGAAGAATTTTCTAAATACTCTTGGGAAAAGACAACAGCTTTTAAATCATCTGCTGTTCCTAAATATCTTAATTGTCTTGAACCCTATTCTGCAGATAATATTTATGCTGATCAAAGCCTTTTAATCGGTGAATTTAAATCAAACGAAAATTCTTCAAAAGCACTACTTATTTCAAATGCTTCCGAACTTAACAATAATCGAAAAGCTAATGTTTCGCTTTCAGCAACAGGGGCAAAACATGTGTATGCCTATTTAAATGGTGTTAAAACAGAATTAACGGCCAAAAACGGTAAATACACATTTACTCTTCCCTGCGGCGGAGGAACATTTCTGATAATCGAATAATCAAATAAAAAGCCTCAGTTAAAAGCTGAGGCTTTTCTGTATATGTGATAATAATAAAACAAAATGTGAATATTTTAGAATATCTATTGACTTGAGTGGTAATGAGGTTATAATATAAATAAAAGATAAAGTTATATAGGGAAATAGATATGGGAATTATTCTTCATTGTGATATGAACAATTATTTTGTATCGGTAGAGCTTGTTGATAAACCTCAGCTTTCAGCTCTGCCTGTTGCTGTTTGCGGCGATCCGGCTCAACGGCACGGGATAGTGTTGGCAAAAAATTACGAAGCAAAAAAATTCGGCGTAGTAACGGGTGAATCCATATTTGAAGCAAAAAAAAAGTGTTCATCGCTGGTAGTTATCAAACCTGATTATCATAAATATCTTAAATACACAAAACAGGCGAGGGATATATTTTCGCGGTATACGGATAAAATTTATCCCTACGGTATGGATGAGGCATGGCTTGATTTGGGTCACATACCTTTAGACAAAGGTGTGGAAACGGCAGATGAGCTTCGTTCGGTTATAAAAGATGAGCTGAAAATAACTGCGTCTGTTGGCGTAAGCTTTAACTATGTTTTTTCTAAGCTTGCTTCAGATATGAAAAAACCTGATGCAACAACAGTGTTGCCCCGTGATCAGCTTGAAAATACTATTTGGAAACGCCCTGCTTTTGAAATGCTGTTTGTTGGGGCAGCCACCCGCAGAGCTCTAAGAAAAATGGGCGTTTTAACAATAGGGGATATTGCAGCCGCAGACCCTAATCGGCTTGAAAAAATTCTAGGTAAAAAAGGCAGAATGCTTTGGGAATTTTCAAACGGAAACGACAGCGGCTTTAACCCATGCACAAACAACGAAAGTGATATAAAATCTTTGGGCAATACAATAACTCCGCCAAAAGATATTACCGATAAAAATGATATTGCAGCATTTATATATGTTTTATGCCAAACAGTTGAACGAAGATTAAATAAGCATAATTTTCTAGCTGGGGGTGTTTCCATAGTTATTCGTAGTGATGATTTCAGCCAGTTAACACGAAGTGTAAAGCTCCCAACCCCCACAAATAATCCCGATTTGATATTTTATTACGCTTATAATCTTTTTTCTTCAAACTACACTTGGGATAAAAATGTTAGAAGTATAGGTGTTAAGGCAGAAAGGATTTCATCTGCAAATATTGTTCAAACTTTACTATTCCCTGAAGAACTGCCGGATAACGGAAACATTAAACAGATTTTAGACACAGTAAAAGAAAAATACGGAAACTTCTGCCACGAAATAACTGCAACAAGTAAAGATATTGAAATATTACCTAATTGAGAGGGGCTTATATATGTGCGGACGGTATACTATTAATACTGAAGACGAAGTAATTGAAATGCGTGAAATTTTACAAGAAATTTCTATGCGGTTCACACGTGAAGAGCTTGCTGCTTCTTGTGGAAATGAGCTGTATCCCACTTGCACTGCACCAATAATTACACAACAAAAAGAGCTTATATTGTCAAAATGGGGTTTTTCAAAATGGGATGGAAAAGGTGTTGTCTTTAACGCGAAAAGTGAGACTTTAGAGAAAAGTCGGTTCTTTGCTCCGTATCTGAAAACGGGTCGTTGTATTGTTTTGGCAAACGCTTATTTTGAATGGCATAAAATTAATAATAAATCTACTGAAAAATATAAAATATTTTCAGCAGAAGACAGACCTTTGTATATGGCAGGAATCATGCGTCCGGGCACTGACGGTGATCCTGAATATGCTGTTATAACACGTGAAGCTGCTGAGAATATCAATTTTATTCACGACAGAATGCCTCTTATATTTAATGAAAACGATCTGGTAAGCTGGCTAACCGACAAAGATGAGTATATAAATCTTTTAAATAAAAACAGTATCCCTGTTTCCTTTAAAACAGCAGTGTGATATTATAAATGAAAGGATATATGTAATTAAATCCTTCAAAACGGTTATTTTGAAGGATTTATACTGTTTTTTTTAAGATAACATAAAAGTTCTTCAATACTAATTGAGCAAAGCTTTGTTTTATATAAGCATAATGATTTTATCATAATGTTAAATAGAAGTTTGTGTAATTATTTATTTTTTGCAATGGTTTTTAATTGGCTGTTCCCACCATCCGAAAGCTATTCGTCCTGAAGCAGCCGTTTCAGGCGCATCCTGTAGAGATAAAAAGATCAGAAACGAACCTCCCGGAGGGAAGATAAGTTTCCCGTTTTCTGTTTCTACAAGAGTCGTTCCCGGTTCACCTCTTCTAACAAATGCTTTTATTCCGCCTGTAGGTTCATCTTCAACATTTGAAGCCATCTGCAACTCAATTTTAGGGCGCGGTAAAGGGCAAATTGAGGTATTTGACGGAGTAACAAGGTTCGAAAGTTTATAATCATCTGTAGGGGTGGAATTAAACCAGAATTGTGCACGGAAAGGTGCGGCGGAAATATCTGTTACAGTCCAGACATTCACAAACAAATTAACTCCTGAATTATAGGGGTTGTAAAGCCTTGCCCAGCAACTTTTTCCGTAACCGAAAATTAAATTATCTGCATATCCTATAAAATATCTGCCTTCTAAAGACTCATAAAGTTCTATAGGGATATTTACAGCCTTAATTAGTTTGTCGAAATTCATTCAATAAATCACCTTTATAAAAAATTTACATCCGCATTATATAGTTATGATATTAGTTATTTAAAGGTTACTAAATGTTTCAATTGTATATATTACCAAAATATAGAAATTATATATACGATATGTGTAGAACATTAACAATTTAAATATATTAATGTGTGTATGTTTTATTAAAATAAATAATTGACAAAATAACTACAAAGTAGTATAATGTATGCATAACAGCAAAGGCGCTGTGAACCTATATTTAGGTTCACAGCGCTTTTCGGTTTATATTATTTATGCACAATGGCGTGTGTATATTACAAATCTTCCCGGGAGATTTATAATATATGCACGCTGTTTTTTTATTTTAAAAAGAGGGTGGTATTTTTATGGCTTCGGTAACTGAAATGTTGGATTTGTTTAGCTCCGATATATGGGGGATATGGTTTCTTATAGGTGCTGCTTTGGTATTTTTTATGCAATGCGGTTTCGCAATGGTGGAAACGGGCTTTACAAGAGCCAAAAATGCAGGTAACATAATAATGAAAAATCTTATGGATTTCTGTATAGGAACGGTAGTATTCATGTTTTTAGGCTTTGGACTAATGATGGGGGAAGAAATGATAGGTGGGTTTATAGGTGTGCCTACTTTGGGGATTTTCACTGATTATGCAAACTTCCCTTGGTCAAGCTTTGTGTTTAACCTTGTTTTTTGTGCAACAACGGCAACAATTGTTTCGGGCGCAATGGCAGAACGTACAAAGTTTATTTCATATTGTATTTACAGCGGCGTTATAAGTCTTGTAATTTATCCTATTGAAGCAGGCTGGGTGTGGAATCCTAACGGTTGGCTTGCAAACATGGGTTACATAGATTTTGCAGGATCTTCGGTTATTCACATGGTGGGAGGCATTTCTGCATTTATAGGTGCGGCATTTTTAGGGCCTCGTATAGGGAAATACATGAAAGATAAAAAAACAGGAAAGAAAAAGCCTCGTGCAATTCCGGGCCACTCCATAACACTTGGTGCTTTAGGCGTTTTTATACTTTGGTTCGGTTGGTATGGCTTCAACGGTGCAGCAGCTACACGATTGGAAGGTGTAGGCGGCCTTGCCTCAATTATGTTGACAACCACTGTTTCACCTGCTGTTGCAACATGTGTTACAATGATTTTCACTTGGATTAAAAACGGTAAACCGGATGTTTCAATGTCTTTAAACGGTTCTCTTGCAGGTCTGGTTGCTATAACAGCAGGTTGTGCAAATGTAGATGCTGTTGGTTCGGCTGTCATAGGTGCAGTTTCAGGTATTTTAGTTGTGGTTGCCGTTGAATTTATTGACAAAGTCGTCCATGTGGATGATCCGGTAGGTGCAGTAGCCGTTCACGGTGTAAACGGTATGTGGGGTACTCTTGCCTGCGGATTGTTTGCAACAGACAGCGGTTTGTTTTACGGACATGGTGCATCTCAGCTGGGTGTTCAGGCCCTGGGCGTAGGTTCTATTGCTCTTTGGACAATAGTAACAATGACGGCAGTGTTCTTTATTATGAAACATACTATCGGCTTGCGTGTAAGCAGGGAAGAAGAAATTCAAGGTTTGGATCCAACCGAGCACGGTCTTATAAGCGCATATGGAGATTTTGTCCCGGCAATTGAAGACAGTTGCTTCACCGGTGGTGATTACACCCCGGTAAAATTAGATAAAAATGCTGTTTGTGTTGATGAAGCCATTCCGGTCGTTCTTAAATCCGAAACAACCAATGTGACTGCTTCCGATATTAAAATGACGAAAATTGAATTGATTATTAAACAAGAACGTCTTGAATCGCTTAAAGACGCTATGATGGAAATAGGAATTACAGGCATGACGGTTACACATGTTCTTGGCTGCGGCGCACAAAAAGGTAAGCCTGAGTATTACCGCGGTGTTGTTCAGGAAGTAAATCTTCTGCCTAAGGTTCAAGTTGAAATCGTTGTTTGCAAAGTTCCTGTAAGAACTGTTATTGATGTTGCAAAGAAAGTTCTTTACACCGGGCATATTGGTGACGGTAAAATTTTTATTTACGACGTGGAGAATGTTGTAAAAGTAAGAACCGGTGAAGAAGGCTATAATGCTTTACAAGATGAAGAATAATATTATATAGTTTAATTTAAAGCTGTTGCAATTATGAATAAATTGCAACAGTTTTTTCTAGTTTTTACCTCGATTGAAATAAAATTACATTCCAATCGGAATAAAATAATTTTTTTAAGCTAAAATATGTAAGTGAAAAATATAGTTTGCTACCTATTATATAATAAAAAAATAAATTTTCAGTTTACAAACAGTTCACAAATATTAATGTCGAAAAGGGTTGACAAAAGATATTTCCTGTGGTATAATAGTCAAGCCGTCAAACGAGACAGCAAAAAAACAAAAGACGGTAAACACGATGAAATAGCGGAAAACAACTTGATTTAAGTTGGGGATTTCGTCTCAGAGTGTTAAAGAATGAACCTTGAAAATTAAACAATGACATACCCTGTTAATTTACAGACTACGGTCTGTCGCGGAGAAGCAAAACTCCGAGTAAACAAAAAAATGCGAAACGAACCAGAACAATACTTTGTCTGGTGAGAACTCAAAAGAAACTAAACTCTATGACGAGTTTAATATTTTTTAGAGAGTTTGATCCTGGCTCAGGATAAACGCTGGCGGCGTGCCTAACACATGCAAGTCGGACGAACAAAGAGGAGCTTGCTCCTCTGCGTTAGTGGCGGACGGGTGAGTAATGTATGAGCAACCTGCCTTTCAGAGGGGGACAACAGTTGGAAACGACTGCTAATACC
>QAKR01000021.1 GCA_003343705.1 Clostridiales bacterium
GATAGGTCGGAGGTGGAAGTGCAGTAATGTATGGAGCTGACCGATACTAATAGGTCGAAAACTTGACCAAAGGTTTCAAGGCAAAGCGAAGGAAGATGGAAGCTTTAGACAGATATTATTCAGTTTTGAGGGTGCAATAGAGCAAACTCAAAAGAAATGCGGTGACAATAGCGAGGAGGTCACACCTGTTCCCATACCGAACACAGAAGTTAAGCTCCTTAGCGCTGATGATACTTGGTGGGAGACTGCCTGGGAAAGTAGGACGTTGCCGTTTTGGTTGAAAAAGAAGTTCGCGAAAGCGGGCTTCTTTTTTAGGTATGACGGGCATGCCGTTAGTCTGTGGTGCAAGTCCACGCAGGGCGTAGTTGCCGACACTCACACATTATTTACATACAATCTAATGTGCGCTCGTCGATTCGTAATTGACAACCGCACATTATTTTTGTATAATATAATGTGTAGTTGTAAAAGTGAGGTGAGGAGAATGAATGCCAAGGAGAAAATCAAAGAACTGTTGGAAACATCGGAGACCGGCACGATTACCGCTGCACAAGTAACAGAAGTCGGATTGCACCGCAGCGTTTTACAGGAGCTTGTCAAGAGCGGTGAGATGTATCGTTTCGGGCGTGGTCTGTATGTGTGGAGCAGTGCATGGGAGGACGATTTCTATCTCTTGCAGCGCAAGTATGGGCGCGGGATTTACTCGCACGATACCGCTCTGTATCTGCTGGGCTATTCAGATCGTACCCCAGCGAAATATACGATGACCTTTCCCAAGGGTTATAATGCCCCGTCCTTGAAACAGGCAAATTTAATTGTCAAGCGCGTTGTGCCGGAAAACTATGAGTTTGGCTGGATAGAAATTGAATCTCCCTCCAGCAATCCAATTCGTGTTTATAATTTGGAACGGACACTGTGTGACATCCTGCGCGGTAGCGGCAGCGATATTCAGATTGTCGGAGATGCTATGAAACGCTACGCGATGTCCAAGGATAAGAACATTCATAAACTGATGCAGTATGCAGACCAACTCCACGTGAAACCCAAGGTGCAGCGCTACATGGAGGTTTTGTTATGATTACGAAAAATCCAATGCAACTGAAAGCTTTTATCAAGAAGAAAGCGGCAGAGAAGCATATTTCAGCGCAGCTCGTCATGCAGAACTATATGCTTGAACGTCTGCTGGAACGGATTTCACTCTCGCCCTATAAGAACAATTTTATTCTTAAAGGTGGGTTTCTGATTTCCACCATTGTAGGACTGGACACGCGGGCAACAATGGATCTGGACACGACGATCAAGGGCTTTACCCTGACACATGAAGCAATCCGCAAAATCTTTAAGGAGATTTGCACTATTCAGATTGCCGACGACGTGCAGTTTGAGATTAGTGGTATTTCTGACATTCGGGAATCCGATGATTACCCCGGTATCAGGATTGCGTTGAAAGCGAATTATCCGCCGATCAGCGTACCGCTGACGGTAGATGTTACCACAGGCGATATGATAACGCCACGCGAGGTGGAATACACATTCTCACTGCTGTTTGATGACCGCACGATCAGTATTTTCGCCTACAATCTTGAAACGGTGCTGGCGGAAAAGCTGGAAACTGTACTGTTCCGCAATATTGCGAATACTCGTCTGAGAGATTATTACGACGTACATATCCTGTACGCACTGCGCGGCGCGGAGTGCGATAAAGCAATACTGCGTCGGGCACTGGAACGGACGACGCAAAACCGCGGCAGCAGCATGATCCTGACAGATTATCCGGAGATTATGAAAGTAATCTGTGAAAGCGATACGCTCCGTAAGCGATGGGAAAAATACAGTCGTGAGTATGAGTACGCAATGGATATTTCCTTTGATGATACTTGTAATACCATACAGACAATTATGGACGCATTATGGTGTAAGTAAAAAGTTTTTAAAGCTGTGTATCAGGAAACGATGCCGCAGGCGTATGTGATCCTTGCGAAAACAGGCATCATTTTTTAATGAACTTTAACAGAATATGTGCTATACTGGACATGAGTCTGCAGTTTACAGCATGATTTTGGATATAGCTTTGTGATGCTATGGGGAAGGAATTCTGTATGAGGTTAAAAGAAACTGTGAGAAAGCCGATGCAGGAGGCGAGTTATCTAAGCGTTGAAAATACGGATAGATATCGCTCCATTATGCGGCTTTTTTATTTGCATTATGAAAATTTAAAGTACTGGCTCTATCCGGAAGACATTCATGTAGAATTACAGGAAGATCCGTATTTCAGAGAATATACAATAGAACAGTGCAAACAGGATCTGACCTCTTTAGTCGATTGGGGAAATCTTATTCCCACGCAGGATACGCGGAGAGTGTCGACCATAGAAGAATTTAAAAACAAGAAGTTTCGATACCAGATGACGGAGACTTCTGTGGAAATTGAGCGTATGGTGATACGAGTCGAAAACCTGTTTCTGGAGAATTCATCGCTGGAACCTACGTTGATGGAACGGATTCGGATCTCGTTGAAGCAGATGGAGAGTTTTGCAAATGAATCTGATGAAAAACTGTATTCCTGGTGGAATGATTTAAATGCGGATTTTAAACGACTGAATCAGAATTACCAGGATTATATGAGAGAGCTTAACAGTGCGAAAGCCGAAGAACTGATGCAAACAAAGGACTTCCTTTTGTTTAAGGATCGGCTGATCGAATACTTACGGAGTTTTGTCAAGAGCCTGCAAAATAATGCAAGCGTTATCGAACAGTATTTGCACAGACTGGATCAGGATCTCAAAGAACGAACACTAACTCGGATATCCGAATACACCTTTGCGATCCCACGTGTGGATACGCAGCTCACTTATGAAGATATTTCCCGGACGGTTCAGGGCAGATGGAACAGCCTTGAAGAATGGTTTGCAGCAGGAGACGGAAAAGAATCCGAAGCTGCCAGAGTATTTAATTCTACAAATGAAATCATCCGCAAAATCACCCGATATGCGATGCAGATCGGAGAACAGGCAAGTAGTAATGCCAACCGGAGAGAAGAGTACCGCAAAATGTCAGAAATGTTTTGGAAATGCGATGATCTGGAAGCCGCACACAGATTATCTGCATGCGTTTTCGGGATAGAAAGGCCATTTCATTTTAAGGGAATACCGCCTAGAAAAACAGAAAGCATCAACAGCGGAGTCTTTGAGGAAGAACCATATGTGGTCACAGTTACGCCACGTGTTCGAACATACAGAGAAAAGACGCGGAGAAGCGGAGTTATAGATCGTTCTGCAGATAAAGACGCTATGCGACAGGTGATGATCAAGCGATTGCGGGAAGAGAGAGAGCTGCTTCAAAGCTATATTAAAGGAGACCGGCTCGATTTTTCAGAACTCCCCGAAATCAGTCCACATGTCAGAGACGTATTCCTTCTGTGGCTTTCAAAGGCTTTAGAAAGCAGAAGCTTAAAAGGAAAGACGGAAGATGGACAGATCTATTATATAGAAAATGCAGACACGAAAGAGTACTGCAGGATCGTTTCAGATGATGGGATCCTGGAGTTACCGGCTTATCAGATCCGATTTGAAACAACTGCAGGAGATGAGGAAGTATGACAACACTGGAAATTTTGCTGGAACGACGCTGGATCCTGAAGCATCGTGAAAAGGAATTGTATTATAAAGTAAAGGACGATCTGGGGAGGCTTCGACCATTTTTTATGGAGAAACTAGGGTATCAGATCGTAGTGAATCCCTATTTGATCAAGGTTGAAAAATTACCGGCAAGACCGGAAGCATGGATGGGGATCACAGAATTTAAGGATAAGAGAGAGTATGTGTTTTTTTGCCTGGTACTGATGTTTCTGGAGGATGCTGCTGAGCAGTTTATCTTGTCTCAGCTTACGGAGTACATCCAGGCTCAGTATACGGAAGAAGAAATAGACTGGACGATATATTTATATCGGCGTCAACTGATCAGAGTGCTGAAATATTGTGTGAAAACAGGAATACTCACCGTTAACGACGGCAGTGAAGATGAGTTCGCAAGCGATGGGAGAGGAGAGGTTCTGTATGAAAACACGGGAACAGCACGCTATTTTATGAGAAATTTCACACAGGATATCATGCACTATACAGATCCGGAACAATTCGAAAAAGAAGAGTGGATTGGAGTAGATGAAGACAGGGGCATCGTAAGAAGACAGCGCGTCTATCGATCTTTGCTCATGACGCCAGGGCTATACAAAGATGAAAACCTTGAAGAGGATTTTGCCTATATTAGAAATCAGAGAAATTTCGTCAGCGCTGAACTGGCAGATTATTTTGACTGTGAACTTCAGGTTCACAGAAACAGCGCCTTTTTGATTTTAGGCGAAAATTGTCGTATGGGAAGAACTTTTCCAGAAGACAATACACGATCAGATATTGTGCTCTTGTTTTACGGATTAGTGCTGGAAAAAATACACAGTGGTGAAATCACTGTAGGAACGGAAGAGAAGATAATGATTTCAACAGAACGCTTTATGGAATTTTTGGAACTGTGCAGGAAGCGTTACAGAGATGGTTTCATCAAGACTTTTCGCGATATGACGACGCAGGAGTTTTGTGCGGAGATGGCAGAGTATATGCTGCAGTTGGGATTTGTACGGCGAGAACACGGGAACATCAGGATCAGCACCGCGGCAGGGAAGATCATTGGAGAATATCCGGAATCGTTTTTAGAACAGGGAGGTCATGATGAACAGTAAATGGCAGCTTTCCAGGGTTGGACTGGTAGACTTCTGGTATTATGATGAAGAAGAGTTTTCTTTTCGAGATGGAAGAATGCTTCTTCGTGGAGCAAATGGATCGGGAAAATCCGTTACGATGCAAAGCTTTATCCCGTTATTGCTTGATGGGAACATGAGACCGGAACGGCTGGATCCCTTTGGTTCCAATGCTCGAAAAATGGAAAACTATTTGCTTGAAGAAGGCGATGAACGGGAAGAACGTACGGGATATCTTTATATGGAACTGAAACGTCAGGAGAGTGATGAATACTTAACGCTGGGGATCGGACTGCGAGCAAGAAAAAATAAAAAAATGGATTCCTGGTATTTTAGTATTACTGATGGTCGCCGGATCGGTATAGATTTTTATTTATATAAAGAACAGCAGGAAAAAATAGTATATACAAAACGGGAACTGGCGAACCGTATCGGAGATGGTGGCTGTGTGATCGAGAGTCAGAGAGAATACGCTGATATGGTAAATCGTCTCCTCTTTGGGTTTGAAACGAGAGAAGAATATAAAGAACTCCTGGATCTTTTGATCCAGCTTCGAACACCGAAATTATCCAAGGATTTTAAACCTACCGTGATCAACGAAATCTTAAGCGGATCTTTGCAGACTCTTTCTGAAGATGATTTGCGTCCCATGTCCGAAGCAATCGAGAATATGGACAGCATCAAGACAAATCTGGATGTGCTGCAGGAGGGTGTATCAGCAGCCGAACAAATCAAAAAAGTATATGATCAGTATAATGAAATCGTACTATGCGACAAGGCACTGATTTACCAGAATGTCTGCGGAGAGTTTCGTGACCTTCAGAAGAAGACAAATAATCTGCAGCAGGATATCGAGAGGCACAAAGAGGAAGAAACGCAGGAAAGTGAACATTTGGAAACTTTGCAGCGTGAAGAAGAAGTCCTTCAGGAAGAATGGAACTCTCTGGCGGACAGTGATGCAGCAAAGCTGAAAGACACGGAAGAAAAGCTGAGAATGCAGCAGAAAACGGCAGATGAAAACAGTCGCCAGAAGAAGCAGCAGGAAGAAGAGAAGAATCAGAAGTTACGAGAGACCGAGTTGATGATACGCGAGAGTGAAGAGCGTAGTGATGGATACTGGAGACAGGTTGAAAAAGCGCTTCTTGAGATGGAAGAGGAAACACAGGAGATCCCCTATGATGATATTGGATTTTTGAAAAAGGAGCTGATGGCATCTAAGGGTGAGTCATATCAGTTTCTGACACATGTCCAGACCTGGAAAGATTATTGCATTATTTTAGAACAGGGAAAAGAGAAGCTTCAGGAAGAATACAATTGCAGAGAGCGTTACAGCAAGGCAATGGAGGACCTGGATCGCAGTCGCCGGGATGTAGATCAGGCAGAGAGGATCCTGCGTCAGCACGAGAATCAGCTGCATGAAACAAAGCAGGAACTGATAGAGAAAATTTATTCATGGAATAAAGACAACCAGGAAATACGACTGGAAGATGATGGTGTGCTGCGTGATATGAACCGAAACATCGATGGATATCAGACAAGTTCAGATTACTGGGCGATACGAAATCTCTGGAAACCGGCATATGAAATGAGAGAACGCCAACTTAGTAGGATGACTGCTGATCAGGAATGGAAGATCAAGGCAGCATCCGAGGAATTGCAAAGTACAGAGAAAGAACTTCAAAACTGGATCGACAGACTTGACCCGGAACCGGAATGCGATGAAGCAACGACAGCCAGCCGAAAGGCTTTGGATGAGAAAAACATTCCGTATCTGCCGTTTTATAAAATCGTGGATTTTGATACAAGTCTCTCAGAAGAAGTGAAGGGAATGCTGGAAGAAGCACTTCTACGAATGGGAGTGCTGGATGCCTTGATTATTTCATCACAGTATCGGGAACAGGTGATGCAGATGGATCCAGGCCTTTGTGACAAATATTTGTTTACAGACGCTGCGGAGGTTCAGACAAACTTGATGACAGCACTTCATATCGATGAAGAAAAGAACAGCATCCTGCTGTATCAGACGGTCTCATCCATCCTTTCCTCCATCGGCTGGAACGGTAGCGATGCAGAAACGTGGATCGATGCGCAGGGTAATTATAAGCTGGGGATCCTGGAAGGAACCGTCACGAAACAGCGCAAGCCGAAATTTATCGGCACTCTTGCAAGGCTACGATACAGGGAAGCAAAGATCCGTGAACTGCAGGAAAAGTGTGCAGTACAGAAAGATGTGCTGGGATCGCTTCAGCATGAACTGGAACAGCTGCAGGAATGCAGCAGAACGCTGAATGAGGAATGGATGGGATTTCCGAAAGAAGGCGATCTGAAGCTGGCCACCAGAGAATACGAGCGACAGGAAGAAAAGCTGGACCATTTGCAGGATATCGTGCAAATGAAGCGGGAATCTGCGGAAGAAGAACGTAAGCAGCTAGATACAGTCAGCATGAAGGTACAGGAAGTTTGCACAAAATGTAACCTTAAGGCCAGCCTGGAAGTTTTTCGGGATGTTCTGGATAAGCTGCAGCATTATGGAGATCTGTTAAGGGATCTGCAGATTTACTATGCGAATTATGTGAAAGAGATGGAGCAGCTTACGCTGCAGAAGAACTGGCAGGAAGAGTTGGAACAGGATCTGGATGAAATCCGTTATGAATCAGGAAAGATCGAGAAGGAACGCCGCAGGATCACTGAAAGTCTGGATTCTGTCCTGGAACAGTTGAAGCTGACAGATTACGAAGCTGTCAAAGAACGACTGGATCACTGCGTAATGCGTCTGCAGCAGATCCCCAAAGAACGTGAATCTTCTGCTGCAGCCAGATCTCGATTACAGACTGAGTTGAAACAGCTGAGCGAAATGCTGGAACAGACTGAAAAAGAGAAAAATGACATATTGATCCGCAGAGACTGGCTGAAACAGACTTTTGAAGAGGAATACCGGCTGGGATATGTGGATTGTGATATTCCGGAAGATGAAGAAGAGGAAAATCTGGAGAATATATCGAAAAAAATCTGTGAATTGCTGGCAGGAAAGTTTGGCAATCAGAAACAGTCGGATCTCTTAGGTCGTTTGCAGGAAGTATATCATCGATATAGAGGCGCTTTGCTGGAATATCAGATCACTTTAAAGACACTTTTCGCTTCTCGTGATGAAGAGACAGGCTTTCAGGATATGAGCATGAAACGGATCGACATTGCAGGGAAATATCGAGGCACAGCAGTCACTTTCACTCAGATGATCCAGCAGATGAAAGATGATGCAGAAATTCAGAAGAAGCTGCTGAGTGAAAAAGACCGTGAACTGTTTGAAGATATCCTCAGTAACACGATCAGCAAAAAAATACGTGCTAAAATACTGGACAGCAAACGCTGGGTCGAGAAAATGAATGATTTGATGGAATCTATGCAGACTTCAAGCGGACTGACTTTGAGCCTGCGGTGGAAAAACAAGCGTGCAGAAAAGGAAGATCAGCTGGACACTAAAGCGCTTGTAGATCTTCTTCAGAAAGATGCAGACATCATGCGGGCGGAAGAAGCAGCGCAGTTGTCCAGGCATTTCCGCTCTAAGATCGAAGCGGCTCGCCGGCTTACGGATGACAGTTCTAATCTGCAGTCATTTCATGCGATCATGCGTGAGATCCTGGACTATCGCCAATGGTTTGAATTCCAGCTGGAATGTCAGAAGACCGGAGAAAAAAAGAAAGAACTTACGAATAGAGTATTCTTCACCTTCAGCGGTGGTGAAAAGGCCATGGCAATGTACGTGCCTTTGTTTTCTGCGGTCGTTGCGAAATATGCAGGTGCCAGACCGGATGCACCACGACTGATATCGCTGGACGAGGCATTTGCAGGCGTAGATGAAACAAATATACGGGATATGTTCCGTCTGATGGTGGAATTTGGTTTTAATTTTATGATCAACTCTCAGATTTTGTGGGGTGATTACGATACGGTTCCAGGAGTGGCTATTTATCAGTTGATCCGTCCGGAAAATGTAAAATATGTTACAGTGATCCGGTATATTTGGAACGGTGAGGTGAAGCGGATGATCACAGGAACAGAAGGAGTTTCATCATGAAAGAAGATGAAAAGAGAAATTTGCTGTTAAACGAATGTGTCCGATATTTAAAAAAGTCTAGTGCATTTCAAAAGCTGCTTGCCGGTTTCAGGGAAAAATATCGCAGTCTGGGACACTGGGGCGGTACGGTGGTTTTAAAAGAACTGTCCCGTGAGGAAAGAATGGATCTTGGCGGATTCCTTGCAAAAGATTTGCTGAAGAAGGATGATGTGCGTATCACGGCGTCGCAGATGGAAAAAGCTCTGAGCGGTACGCGGTTTGCCGAGTTGGAATGGGAGGAGATCCTGGAGCAGTATTTTGGCAGACCTTTGATTACGAAAAAAGCGGATCTTGCTGCAAAGAATACGCAGAAGGATGTTTTTTTCAAAGAAATCTTATCCTTGTTTGAGAATACGGGTGTTGGAGGATGGCTTCAAAGTGTTTTAACACGACATGCAGATGGGTATAGTCTGATCATGCAGCATTACCGTGAGGATCCTTTGCAGCTAAAAAAAGAAATGCTGGACGTTTTACGTGCCGCAGAAGGTTTGCCTGCTATTGAGAAGGGTCAGCGGAGAAAACTTCTGGCGGTCTTTGCAGCAGAAATCACAGGGAATCCCCATGCATTCGATGACGGTACCTTTAAAGATAAGCTGTTGAGAGCTTTTTTGAAGAAGAAGACCGGGCTTCAGAAAATGAGTGGAATGCCGGAAGCAGAATACAAAAAAGAACTGTATTATCAGGCGGGGATCATAAAGGATGAGCTCTCTAATGATGTTCTGGTGTACGGGATTTGTGGCTGGGACGATCAAGGAATCTCTCATGAGGGTCTGGAAGGGTTTTGCAGAAGACGGGAACCGGTCAGGCTGACACTACAGACAGTGGGGAATCTGAAGTCGATCGCAGGAACTGACCAAAGAGCTTATATAGTGGAGAACCCGGCTGTTTTTTCTGTTCTAGTCGATCGATATCCCGAAAAGTCTTTTGTCTGTGGTAATGGACAGCTAAATCTGGCGACGTATATTTTGCTGGACAAGCTGGTGGAGACAACAAAGCTGTATTATGCAGGAGACTATGATCCGGAGGGACTTTTGATCGCTCAGAATCTGAAACAGAGATACGAGGAAAAATTGATTATCTGGAACTATAATGTGGAATGGTATCAACGATACCATTCGGATGTTATTTTAAAAGAGACCAGGTTGAAAAAGCTGGATAAAATATATGTGCAGGAATTGCTAAAACTCAAAGAATGCATAAAAAGAGAGAAGAAAGCTGCGTATCAGGAAGTGATGCTGCAGGGGTATGTGATCGACTAATGGGAGGCTTGCGAAAGCGGGCTTCTTTTTTTATAACAAAATGATGAAAGGAAACTCACTGAGTTAACTGAAAAGTACTTTAAATTCAAAAAACAATCATCGAATGTGAAGTAGT
>QAKR01000056.1 GCA_003343705.1 Clostridiales bacterium
GTATTAAAATATGCGCCGATATTTGACATTGAAACCGAAATATTTACCGGCACGGTTTTTGCAACATTCGATTGTTGGTTTGAATTATTTGAAACGCTGATTTTATAACGCAGCATGCTTCCTGCAAAACACTCACCGCTGTGTTCAATTCGTGTAGATGTCTTTGGTTGCTCGATATAATCCATATCCAAAGGTATTCCTTCAAAGTTAACGTTTTCAACATATGAAAGGGTTGCATCTATTTTTATTCCGTCGGAGTTTATTTCAATTGCCCCATGAGATGAACGCATAACAGAATACCAAGCAAACACGCTTACGCAAACAGCAATAAAAGATAGTAAAACAGCTGCAAATAATGCAAATAAACGTATACCGTTAGACGAGATACACGTCGAATGTGATTTCGCGGAAAACTTCCATATAGCCACCGGCAGGCTCACCTCCGTTCGTTGAAGGATAATAATCACTGGTTCCGAAACGATATGTATTTGCAGATGAAGTGTTGAATTTTATGCTAATCCTATATGTTCTGGTATGTGATGTTGAAGCAGGGTTAAGATCAACAGCAGCTACCGTATAAAAACTTGTTCCCCCGGTAGAGTACTCATTTATAGTTGATGGGAACATAACTGATATTGCTTGAGAATAGTCGTTTATATTTGATACATCGGCACAGTATTCCTTAAAGTTAAAAAACGACATTACAGTAACGCCTAAATATTCTTGTTCCAGGGTTATCAGATACCCTTCATTTTGCAGAATGTTATAATTAGTTGCAGCATATGAAGTTATTTCGGTTGTGGGGATATACTGCCCTTTAAGATAAAACGATGTTCCTTTTTTCTCGTATAATAAAACTCTTTTGTCTGAACCTGAATTTATAGTATACACTTCAACATTTTTATGTATAAGATTAACGATGTTGCACATATTTATACTTCCGTGAGTTCCGTAATATCCACCGGCTGCAAGATTTGATCCCAAATACACTTTTGAAAGAGTGTTTATTTTAGTGAGTGTACCAAAATCTTTAACAGCGTTTCTTCGAAACTCTAACAGGTTTAACTTTACAAGATTCTCAAGCCCTGAAAGAGATGTTATAGCACAGTCATCAACGTTAAGAGTGGTAACTGTTCTGTATAAAATATATTTTGTATCTGACGGCGAAGTCTTAGCGAGATTTGTAATACCTGTATTATAAGACAAATTAACAGTTCTAAGTTTGTTTAAAGAGTAAATAGGATACCCATTACATAGTTTCTCGTTTGTAATTGCACAGTTTGACAAAGATAAGGTTGTAAGTGTGTTTTGGCTAAACTGAGAAAAAGGTAATAATGAAGAGATTTTAATATTATCAAATATCATACTGTCTGTTTTTATAAGATATTGAATTCCACCAAGACTAAAAACATCAGAGGTTTGCGGTGCAGTCGGTACAGAAGAAATTATGCCTTTGGTTACAAGATAATTTATATTTACCGCATACCCCTTAGGTGAGGTAACGGATTTGTTTAACGTTGAAAACGAACAATCAAATGATGTAGTTGCGGCTTGAGCATTATCCACCAACAAATACCCGTCCGTTTCTCCGTATACCTGAATCATACGAAGATAGACCCAAATATTATCTATATCATTATTATAAAGATATACACCGGGAATAATAAAAGAATATTTTTCGGTTATATCCGTGGTCCCGTCTGTAATAACAACCGAAACATTGACCGTAGTATTTTCCCTTGGGATGTTTTCTTTAGTTACAGTCATTGAATATATGTGGCTTGCAGCAGCAGTTTCCGTAATTGAAAAGTAGTTACATGTGCTTTGCGTACCGCCGGATAATGTGGTAACGGTATATGTAAGATTTTTTATATATCGTGCGCTGTCTGTGCTTTGTATGGTAACCGTCCCCATCCCTATCCAATTATTTTCAGATGAAAAAATATCAGCAAACATTCCGCTTTCCGTGTAGTTAAGTGAGCCACCGCCCAGACCTGAAGCAGGCGAATAAAGCGTTTTTGCAATGTGATAAACATAACCGGATTCGCCGTCCTGATATGAAGCACGCCCTACAAGAACAAGTACGCCGTTATATACCAAAAAACTTTTGGTGTTCATTGTTATTATTCCATTCCCGTCAAATGAAAAATATGCGGTATTATCCCCTAAAAGAGGTTTACCTGAATATGAGGTAGCACAAAAAGGAGAAGTTATAGAATTTTGAGTTATTATTGTATTAAGATATGTGTTTGACAAGTTATTAGAAAACAATGCCTCAAGGGCTTCGGATTTTTGAACTCGTGTAAGGTTCGACTTATTTATTGCAACAACAGCATTAACAGCGGATTCATTTAAATAATACATTGAATAATTTAAAGATGTCATACTTAAATTTGTAGGATTTACTTTTGTGCCTGTTTGAGTATCGCCTATATACATCCCTGTATTTTGACGGTTAAGGACTTTAAAAGTTGTAGATTTTTCCCCTATATATATTTCAGGCATTGTACGTTCCAAAAATTTATTTCGCTCATCCAGAGAGACACCTATAAACGAGATTGGGAATGTCTTTGTTAGGTCAACCCCTTCAAAGGTACCTTTAACAATATCTGAAGTTGTACTTATATAATAATTATGTTTTATAATTATGCTTTGGACCCCTGTAAAGCCTTCTATTCCAACAGAGCTTTGTGTGTATATAAGCTTTACTGAGTTTAAATCGGAACTAACGTTTGAACCGGATATAACTTCAAAATGCAGTTGATTTTGGGCAAACCCTATAATAAGATTATTAAGAGCAGACTGGCCGTTAACATCTGTGCTAACAGCAAAAAAATCTGTAAATTCTTTAATATCCACACCGTTTGAGAATAAATCTGTTATATTTGTCAAAGATGCGCCGGAGGGTTGATGTTTGTTTACATAAACACCAAGAGCATCAAAATATGATTCCCTTACAATTGCGCCGTCGGTTCCCACCACGCACATATTTTGCGTGTATGACGAGCTCGCAGCTATATCATTTTTATAATACACATTTACAGTAAACCCTCCTGTGATATTGTTTACCGAACGCGTTACGTGTCCGCCTTCTTTTATACCGGAATTAGAGCTTGTATATGTATAGCGTAATCCGTAATTATAATAATTTTCAGGCAACAAGATGCTTTCGGCAACATAATAAATATCCGAAGCACCTGCAAATGAAATATGTTTTAGATAAAGCTCAATATAAAGCCTTGCATCTGCGATAACAGCAGACTTAATTGTGGGATTTGTATCTAGATTAATATTTTCGGATGTCTTTGTAAAATTTGCTGTATTAGAAACTATAAGAATATCAGAAAAGCCTGAAACACCCTCGGTTTTGTAATATGCGTTTGGTGTAAAAATATTAAAATTATAAGTTGTATTTATAATTTGGCCTGTAAGTGTTGCAATTGAGAAAAGCCCACTGTAACCATGTTTAATTGTAAAGCCGCCTCCGGAAAGAGTTATATTAAAATCCAACAGATTAACAAAACAAGGAACATTATATGTAAAACTTTCAGGAATTTCAAAGCTTGATATAATATACACATTTGCATAATCGCCACTTTCGATAAACGGCCAGATGTTATTATTAATTTGGGTATTTCCACTTATCTGTCCGTCTTGAGCAATATTTTCAGAAGAAAAGTTATGAAAATATTCTTGCTGAGACATTTGCAGATCAAAATACGAACCTATATAATAATCATAATCTGTATCACGAACAACATAAACAGCGGATAAAAAAGGCTCTGTTGCCGAATTTAATAACGTCACTGACGGTTGTGTTCTTATATCAAAACCTTCATATATAATTGCACCGGACGGATATTTTGAATATCCTGAAACACCGTAACTGTAACGTGTTCCGGAATCACAAGAAATACTTGTTAGTCCGGAAGAGGATGAAGGAACTATTATAAGCGAATATCGGGAATTTTTATCGTTATTAGCAGTATTCATGTTTGAAACCTGCACAGTTATATTACCACCTGCCGGTATTGTAACGTTTGTTTTGTAAGATGAACTTGAGTTAAATACAAAGGTGTTCGTACCTGCTTTATAATCAAAATGTTCGGATACATAAAGCATGGCAAATAAAATCAATGCAGACACGGTTGCAACGGCAACAGCCGTCGCAACCGATATTATAATTTTTCTTTTCTTTGTCATTCAGACCAAACCTTAATTAAATTTTGCATATATTGTAACCGTTCCCTGTGACAGGTATTCACGCATTGTAGCCATTGAAATCTCTGTTATCGGAACAGTAAATAAATTATCTTTATACCAACCCACAAATGTTCCTGTTCCGGATACAGGAGCTTCAAGTATTATTGTTTCATATTTGGGGCACCATTTTATAGGATTTTTAATATTGTTTGTATAAGAACTTCCTGCCCCATTATAGGTTATTGAAACGGTTGTACCGGAGAGAACATCAAGTTGCGAGCATAATGCATTTGTTACAGCTTGCATTTTATCAATATCAGACGAATATACGTATTCCATATAAATCCATTCGCCGATGCCGATATTTTTATATTGCATTACTTTCGCTAAAAGATCATCATAGTTATTAATCCCATAATTTGCAACAATCGAACCTATATTTTGATAATCAGATATCATAGATGAATGAAGTGCTGAAATATGATTAAAATACTCGCTGCTGACTTTATATTCAATTTTAGTTCTCACTCCTGAAACATTTACATAAACATCTTTTCCGACAGCCGACTGGTTAAGAACCAAAACACTTTGAGAAGATCCTGATGCAAGAACTTTTGAAATTATTGTATAATATGATGAAGACGCAGCATCCTCGGTAAATGTTTTCCCTGCTGACAAAGCATATGAACCGAACCCGTCAGCAATTGAAAGTGACGGATAGATACTTTGATTTGTGTTAATGGTAAAAACGCGCTCAAATATTCCATCTGATGTCTTTATACGGGCAATAAGCCTTGCTGTATTTAAATAATTTTCTGATATATCAGAGAGAGTAAATGTCCAGCTATAATTTTTTGCCCCGGGTATAAAGTAAACAGAATCTTCTGTTTGAGCACCTGTCTGGATAATACCGTTTCCAAAACCGTCACGGCAATCAACAGTAATAAATGAAGACATGGAGACCCACTCAATCGGATATATTTTACCACCATTATCAATATAAGAAGGAAGCTTAGCCGTAACAGACCCGTTACTGTTTTTTATTGAACTGTTTAGGATATATAACTCAAAATTGTTTTGATAACTTATATCGCAATTATCAGTCGGTCTGAAATTGCGTAAGATTTGTGCTGCATTAACACATTCGGTTAAAAGAGTTGTCGAAGAGTGCGCACCTGACTGATATACAACAGTATTATTAAACCTAAAGGTTAATTGTATATTTTTTAAATAGAACCAGGAAATCATATACTTAAATCCGGGTATTTCATTAATGCTGCTTTTATGGCCTGAAACACCGATCTCAACCGT
This sequence comes from Clostridiales bacterium, assembly GCA_003343705.1. Classification (GTDB taxonomy): domain Bacteria; phylum Bacillota; class Clostridia; order Oscillospirales; family UBA644; genus QAKR01. The sequence continues at coordinate 5,515 of QAKR01000056.1, forward strand.
GTTTAAATTAATAAATCCCATTAAGAATGATAAATCCTCATTGTAAACATCATTTGAGCCTGCAGAATCCTTGGCATATTTAAAAGTTCGGAGTGTATCACGGCTGTTGTAAAGCGGTGACCAGTCCTGAATTGTTACATTTGTGGAATTCGTGTTAGAATTTTGATATTCAAAATCTGTTAGTTGAAGATTACGAAGGGGTTCTATACTTGTTAAATATCCTTGATAAAACGATAGTTTTTTTAGATTGATAAAAAGCTGAATGCCTTCACAAGATGCACTTCCAATCCCTAAGCTTCCACCTGCTGAGGTTTGAATAGTTGAAACGCTTAAAACCTTTCCATAAGAAAGATACTTTGTTCCAGCTGGCAAAGATAAATATTTTCCGTTATATGCAGAGGTGAGCGTATCCAACACTATATCCGTATTTGAACTATCTTGCATTATACCGCCTATTGACGAATGATTATAAATCCAATACAAGAATCGATACGATAAAAAGAACTGGTTTGCTAAAACTATTTGCCCGTCTTCCATTTGAATATAAAAATCTGTCAAACTTGAATTATTTATGGGAGCTTTATAATAACCGGAAGTGTCATCTCGGTTAATTTCAAAAATATGAGAAGCTGTTCCTCCGCCGCTGACAGTTCCCGTAATTTTAATTTTATCTCCGTCAATCAAATTAACAGCATTTTGATCGGTAGATGAAAGCGTTAAAGTATAAAATGTTCCGTTATCTGTTAAAAACGTTGTTATAGCAGTTGTTGCTGAATTATTATCAGCGGGGTTTACTAGCTTTCCCACAGACCAGGATACAGTATACTGAGATGAAAACAACCAAAACTTTTTCGGTAAGTTAAAAGATACCGAATAATACTGAGGAGATGTGTAGTTTAAATCTACTCCAGCATAATCTGCATAATTTATAATACTGGGTAAAGCCAGGATATCGGTAACATCCGTTTGCATTTGTGAAAGATATTTTAACATATTACTCCAGGAATTGCTGTAAACGCCTGTACCGAATTTTGTCAGAGTATTTAATAGAAATACTTTTGCATAACTATTATTTTTCCACCACAGGTCATTTGAATAAACCTCAGAGGTTCTTGTTCTTGTAGGGTAATACCTCCTTACAGCTCCGTTCGTCCAGGTATAGGCTGTTAATATACTTAAATTATTTGATGTATCAGTATAAAATGCCGAAATTGTTTTGCCTCCAAAAGTACCACCGGAAGAGCTTTCCATAAAAATTGAATCAGAATTTATACCCGAGTTTCCTACCCCGGTCTTAAAATAATTATACTCGTTATTAATTTTAAGGTTTAGAGTAGACGGTGTGGCAAAACTTGCAAGGATATCAGCAAGGGTGCTCGATCCGCTTATTACTGTGCCGTAATCAACACCTGTCATTGAGCTCAAATCGATTGTGTTTAACGCAGTTAAATATGTGATCGAGGTAAGGTCTGTTTCTTTCATTGGGCACTGGCCTAATGTTAAGGAGGTTATAGAAGAGTTTGATACAGTAAATCCAAGATTACTTAAAAAGTTGTTTTTTATTGATATTCTTGTGAGATTGGGAATTTTATCAAGGCCTTTTAAGCTTGAAATTCCTAGGTTTGCGGTTGTTGTAATTGTCCGAGAAGCTTTATAGGGATATTCAATGTAGTTATAATTACCGTCAGGCGTATGCGTCCATTCGGAGCTTGTTGTGGTTGTAAGGAACATATATATGTTGTGGTCAAGCTCATCATAAGTAATATCAACATAAGATGTTTTTGCTGTATTTTTATAAAAACGTAAGGATGGTGTAAAAGTTCTATCTGCATAATTTATATATACAGGTTTATATACAATATAGTTATTATATGCATAGCCGTTAAAAGATGAAAATGTAAATTCCATCTGAAAATCACAGTAGGAGTATAAGGATGTTGTTCTCCAGGTTGATCCGTTACATATTGCAGAGTTTGAAACTTTAAATGCTACACCTGTTTCAGATGGAAATGTATCTGTGCTAACATTGAAACGAGATCCTGCAGCTGATGAAAGGAGCTTCTGTACAGTTGCATTTGTTGTTGTAACCGGATTAAGATAATTTTTTATAGCCGTAATTGCACCGTAATCGGCTTTTGTAATATTGGGGAAATTTCCGTTTGTCATTCTAACCGAAAGGACGAGCGAAGAATCACGAACAGCGTTAGAAAGAACGCTTATAAGTGCATCTAAAGTTTCAAACTGTTTTGATGAAGTTGTATTGTCTATAAGAAGTGTACTAAGTTTTGAAACCGTACTCATAGCAGCAACGTCGGTGGAAATTATCGGCCCGCAACCTGTAAGTATAATTGTAGCTGCCGAATCTGGAAAATATGAAACGCCTGCATTATGTGTTGTTTTTATTGGGTTATTTCTAAAAGAGAAATAAGTGCAATTTGTAAGAGTTGACGCCCATGAAATATCCGAAAGCATACAGTTTTCAATCCTGACCTGGGTTAACGAAGTCAGCCCTGATAATGCAGATGCGTTGTTAATAAACTGGTCTGTCATATATATTGTTCTGTTAGATGTAAATATTTCCAAGCCGTTTAAAGTTACTACTCCGCTAATATATTTATAAAGATCCGGATATGTTGTAAGGTTAACTGTAACATAATTTGTTCGTACATTACTTGGAGTAAGATAAATTTGTGTTATTCCGGTGGGGTTTATCGTTGCGGATTTATTCATCATCCAAAAGATTGCAAAACGAAGTTGTAAATCCTCAATTCGAGCATAGGAGTATGAAGTTGACGAATACATGTGATTTGTATGTGCTGCCGTGCCTGTTATCAATACAGGGTAATAAAATTTTGTACCGTTCAGCGAACCTTCAAAATACATATATTTATCTGTTCCGTCAACATTTGCAGAAGTGATATATTCATGATAACCGTCGGCATTTACTGTTAAATCTATGTTACTGCCGTCAGAAGTCACCCATGTAATTGGTAGATCCCTTGCAAACTCTGCATTATTATCAGTTCCGAACATTATATGTGAAGTTGTCGACGGAAGATAAACAACCGTGCCGGGCGACACCTGTTGGGTATTATGTTTATAATATAATGAAGTGCCCAGTTTAACACCAAGATCCAAAACCGAAGAGGCAAATTCACTTTGTTCACGTGCAAGCGTACGGCTGTCGTCATATAGTCCGTAGTTAACATCATGAGTATAATTCTTGGTATGGAATGTTGTAGGATTATAAACAGCTGTACTGTTGGTGTTATCATCAATTTTGCCTATATAATATGTAGGCGCAACACCATTTGCGGAATAATATGACTGATATATTTTGCGTATAATCGGCTCGGCAATACCACAGTTTGAATTGAAAGGACCTGCCGCTCCGTTGCTGTAGATATTCAAGCTTGAAAGTTTACTTGTATCATAGTAAGATCCCGATGTATCAGCGGAAAACATACAAGCTAAAAGTCCGGTCCAATCATATACAGCTGTTGAACTTATTTCAAATGATTGTAATCCGGTCAGATAGTTTAAATAGAAGGAATATCTTCCGTTATAATCTTTATTGCGAGCTATTTTTCTTAAGGCAGTATAGGTTGTTTCGTTTTCCAAAGTTCCCAATACAGCCTCTTTTTGTAAGCTTTCGTTTGCATAATATGCTGAAGTTATTACCTCCCCGGAATCATAAATATTAGGATACCTTGAATACGAGGTATCAAGCCCGACAATATATTTATAAATATCTGATGTTGTATCGGTGATGTTAAAACCGGATGAATCATACATGTTTACATACCAGCAAGATTTAGCACCGCCAACATTATAATACCTGCCTACAACAAATGTTTTAAGGTTTGGTAATTTTATAGATAATGTGCTTAAATCAATTGCCGAATAACCTATATACAAAGCCTCAACATTTTTAAGCCATTCACCGTTTCCTAAAATAGCTTCTCGTTGTATTGTAAGAGTTTTTATATCGGTATACTGTAAACCCTGTATTGAACTGTTACCTCCGTTTAAGAAAATGCCGGTAACAGAAAAATCTGTCGTGTCATTCACATTTGGGTGTAAAAGATTATTGCCCAACGTATAAATTGTGTTCCCGTTACTGTCTGCCGTACCTGACAGATATGAAAGGCTCCCTCCAGCCGTGCGAATACGCAGTCCGTTTCCGGAAAACCTTGACATTATTTCAGAAAGTAAGGATCTGCCGGGGAAAAGATCGCTTAAAGAATACGGGGTTGAATCTCCCGGAACAATAAGTTTTATTCTATGGTTAAATTCAAGCACTTGCTCTACATAACTTGTACCGGAAACTGTTTCATTTCTACCCACACCGACCGCATTTGAAAAAGAAACACCTTCGATACCACCCAGAGATAGTTTTGAAAATTGAACTGTTGTATTCCCAACAAGACTATGATAATCAAAACCTGTATATTTGCCTAAAGAGTCTGTAACTCCGCTTATATTATCAGTGCTTATAGTACCCCCTGCAACATATGTATCAACCGAAGAAATGCGAAATTTTATGTGACGTGTGCCATAGAAGAAAAAGTTATAATAATAATCCGAACCATTTTTTTCGGCGTTAATACGTAATATACCGTTTTCATCGGTATACATTCCACTTTTCTCAAATGACGATACTGTGGTTAAGTTCATGTATGTAAACGTAGACGGAAGGCTGTTCATATAAAGTGCAACTGGCACTTCATATGGGTTCCAAATATTAGGGTTATCTGTTGATGCCACACCTGTATAAGCAGCTTTTATGAATATACGCACATTTTTATTCATCAAATAAACCTGATAAAGTGCTGCAAGCGTATCTTGATTATCAAGGCCATAACAACCGTAAACACTTAAATTTTGAAGAGAGGTAAGACCTGAACCATATGTACCGGTTCCTGTATATTCCGCCATCCAGTCAGATGGTACTGTTTCTGAAAATTTAGAAAGCTGTGTAAAATTATAACTTTGCCCATCAAGATAAAGAGTTGTCATATTTTTAAGCTTACTTAGGTCGGAAATATCCGGATACCCGTCAGTTTGATTAATTGATAAAACATTCCCGCGTAAATCAAGTGATACTATTCCGTTTGAAAACCGGGAAATGCCGGTAATTGTTTTTATTCCTTTTTGGGCAAAAGCTAAAATATTTGTGTTAGGAACATTTTGTGCCATGTATGTAATTTCAGCTTGAGATATAATATTACTCTCTTTTACGGTTACTGTATTTATACCCGCAACAGACACAATCTGCTTTGTATCAACATTTATATAAACATTATTTTGCTTATAATATGGATTTGCCGTTTCAGACCCGGAATAATTAAATTTTTCAAACAAAAGGCTTCTTAACATTACATCAGGAACAGCCTCTGAAAGAAGAGATATTTTCCCGTCTGTCCCTTCAACATAATTCATATTTTCAACACCTGAAAGCTGTAAAAGATTAAAGGTGAATTTTCTGGCTATAGTATCGTAGGAAGTTGAAACACCGTCCACATAAATAATTATTTCAACAGGTGTATCAACTATCGGGGATGTTATTGTAAACGATTGAGTTTGATGAGGAATAGGATCAGAAGTAGTGAAAGCAGGAGAGAAGTTTATATTTGGTGAAGATGTTACCCATTCAAAATAATATGTAACACCATTAAGAGTCTGTGTTGTTTTAAGATTTAAAGTATTAAATGTTTCATCAATAACGGTAAGGTTTGATAAAGCAACTGCCGCACCAATAATACTGTTATCCGGAACATATGCATTTGAGCTGCCGTAAACATAATATACACCGCGATTACTTTGTGTAAAGTGAGAAGAATTTGCATTATAAATAAGAGTAAGATAGTATTGATTATAAACATTTAAAAGCCCAGTTGTTCGTACGTCCAGATAATATAAATTTGTATACCCGGTAAGGGCTTCAACGTCAGTAAGGCTGTTATTACCTGAAAAATCAAGGTATTGAATACCGGGAAGATACCTTATAGGCGTAAGATCTGTAATATTATTATTGGGTACAGCTGTAGTTAAATTTTCAAAGTTAACGTAAACAAGTTTATCAAGATATTGTAAAGGTGTAATATCTGTTACATAATTATCAGACATATTCAGGTATTGAAGATTTTCAAGACTGCTTAGATATGAAATATCAGTAATTAAATTTTGAGACAGACTGTTAGAAGCAGTTGAAAAATTCAAACCTGTTATATTTTTGAAATATTCAATTCCTTTAAGTGAATTAATACCGCAGTTAGATAAATTAAGATATTTAACGGACGGCCCTGAATACGGAGTATATGTATAAGTCCCTGAACTAGGCTCAGCCAGGGCTTCGGAAACGCTTATATAATTATCTCCGTTTTTATCATAATAACGGCAAAGAAGTGCATATAGGTTGCCATCTGCAATTTCAGTCGGACGCTGATGATATATACCCTCCACTACAAGAGAAAGATAATATTCAACAGCTACCCCGTTTTCTTCTACGTAATTTTTTGGTGTTGTATTCCAAACATCCTGATAGACAGTCGTTGAGACATTAAGTGGGTCCAAATACAAGCTGTTTTTATAAACAGCAGAAGACGGAGCATCATTTTTAATTAATTTTGCGTTTATTATTGCGGTATCTGTTTGAGTCGTTACATTTTCAGGTTTTACTATAACAAGGGATTTTCGCTTATATTTTTGCACACCAACAGGGCTTTCACCTTCAACAAAGAGCGTGAAAGACCCACTAGCTTTAAGATAAAATTCCCCTGCCGGGTCTTCCACATAAAGGCCGTTTACAACTTCTAATATATCTTGCTGTGCCCATATGCTTGTATCCGGAATTTCATAATCGACTTTAACTGTTCCGTTATTGTATGATCCATCGGCAAAAAACGAATAAACTCCATTACCCTGAAGATACTGGTTTTGCGTATAGGCTATTTGAAGCGTAACTGTAGGATCGTCAAGAGTGGTTATTTTGTTTGTGCCTAAAACAAGCAGCGGTAGACTTTCAGAATAGTCCATAGCTCTCGTGCTTGTGTTTGTATAATAAAATGTTAAATTTGAAGGAACTATAAGGGCACCTATACTTGTTGGCTTGTTAAGCATTTGTAAACTTTCATACCCATTGCCCGAATAAGAACCATAATAATCTACAAACCACTTACTTTCTGTTTTTTGCGTATAATTAGGGTTATCAGTTGTTTCGGTAGCATTATCCACAACAATTCTAACATCATTGTAGCCCAGTTTCTGACGTATATTATCTACGTTAGAAATATGATCTGTAACATTAATTATATTTTCCTTTACAGCAGTATTAGGATCATCCAAGTCGAGTGTCATTGAGGCATAATCGTATAATAACCGTGTACGCTCTTCAGCCGTAAGTATACATATCTCCCGTGTAAATGCGGCAGCATATCTTTCCCCGTTCACTTCAACAATTACGCCTAGCTCAAGCATTTGATTGGTCCAATCAGGAAAACTTTCATATCCGTTTTGAAGAAATACGCCATCTGTTGTAAGCATATCCGGATTTGTCGTTATCCAAGTTATATTTGCCTTAGCTTCGGAATCGTATACCGGAAGAAATACAGAAGAATGTATTACCTGTGGAATATTAGCAATAATTCTGTTTGCAACAGAATAAGCGTTATTTCCGAGAATTGTAAGTTCCCCGGATATAGTTGTTGTGTAAGATGTAAACTGAATGTAATAAACGTTAGTAAAAGAATTTACGCCTAATAAATTTATATTTATTGTACAAACACCACCAGACACCGACGATATAACGTCCGTGTCCGTAACGGCAAGGGCAGTTGGCCCCGTTATGTATTTTTTTAGCCCTTTTGTAAAATCTATGCTCGTCGTTGTACCCTTTATGGGTTTTTCACACAGTGCTGAAAGTTGCAACTGCGCATGTGTTGCAAAAGAATCCTGTGAAAATGAGCTTATTAAAATAAAGGATTTATCTTTATATGCGTCACTAACAAGTAAAATATCATTGGGTGAATTAATTATAATCCCCGAACCGGTAACAGTACCCATACCAGAGCTATCATCAATTTTTAAAAAATATGGAATATCATTTTGAGTATATGTATCTGCATAATCTATTCGGATAGAATAAGATCCGGTCGATAGTGTGTGCCCGTTAAGATCAAACCCTACTTTTCTTGAAAACGTAATATTTTCAGAAAGTTCAATATCATTCAACAAAACAACTGTAACATTATCGGTATCAGAGTACGCTGCTTCTTTTATATCATTTGCAGTATAAACATAATACTCAGTATTTGTATATTCGGGTTTTGTATAATAAGCTTCAGCATAAATAGAAAACCCTTTTTCCTCGTAAAACTCTCCTGCGCCTAAAGAATACACAAGCTTATACTTAAGTGATTTTACACCATTTATCCCTGTTTTCCCGTTTATCTGTTTACCTGTAACAGTCGTACCATTGGTAAGTGTAACAGAATCCGTGCTTAAAAATTCATCAAGCATAGAAACGAAAACATATTCACCATCTGTAAACTGATAAACTTCAACAGCTTTAGCAAGGTCGTTATTCTGAGTTGAGTCAAGTGTAAGATTTATCGTATATGGGATATTAAATTTTCCAGTAGCATAACCTCTGGCTTCAACAGCTAAATTAAAATCAGCTTCCTGCCCTTTTGCAATAAGATTAAGTGTGCCGTTTTCGTTATTAATTGTGCCTTTATTATCAGTTCCTATGTTATTGCCGTTAAGAGTAAAGGAAAAGCTCTGAATATAAATATCCTGTTGCCATCCGGCGATGCGTGAAGCATATACGGCATAGCTAATCGAGGCTATTAAAAGCACCAATATAAGTATGCCGAATATGAGTATATATTTAAATTGTTTTTTTGTTAAATTTCGCAATTTTGTGCCAACTGTTCCTGTCATAATAACAAAAAGCCGCCTAATATATATTATTTTTATTATTATAACATGGTGTAAATTGTTTGTCAATAGTAAAAAATATTATTGATATTATAATTAAATTCATATTTTATATATGGGTAAATAATTAATTATATAAGCAAATTATAAAATAATAAATTTAAATAATAGTATATATATTTTTTTATATAAGAACTATCTTTATCTAAAAAACAGAAAAACCGTAAACACTTAATCAAGTTTATCGTGTTCACGGTTTTATCTTAATGGGAAAACAGATGCCAAATCCGAATATATATATTCGGATTTTAATGTTTTGGTGGAGCATACGGGATTCGAACCCGTGACCCCAACACTGCCAGTGTTGTGCGCTCCCAGCTGCGCTAATACCCCAAATCTTTTATTTTGCAAAAATAGTATAGCATATTTTTTTATATTTTGCAATACTAAAATATAATATTTTTCTTATATCAATTTTAAATTTCCATTTATTGGTATATATGTATCCTCTTGATTTTCAGTGTTATTTCTGTTATAATATTTATAAAAAGATTTCTTTTATAAATTTGTTATGTGTAAAATAACCACGGCATCGTAATTTGACTTTATTTGCTAATTACATGTTAAATGTTGTGAAATAAAACAATAATAATCTTATAAATATAATTATTTAAGGAGCGGTAAAATATGGAGCTTAATAAGTTCATAGATCACACAATTTTAAAGCCGGACGCCGGTGAAGAGGATATAAAACGCATATGTGAAGAAGCTAAAAAGCATAATTTTATGTCGGTATGCATACACCCGTATTATATCGAACTTGCAAAAAATTTGCTTGCCGGTTCAGACGTTAAAGTCTGCACTGTAGTAGGCTTCCCTTTAGGTGCAGACACAGCGGTAATAAAAGCAGAGCAAGCAAAGAAAGCAGTAGAGCTGGGTGCGGACGAGCTTGATATGGTTATTAACATAGGGGCACTTAAGGACAGAAAACTTGATGTTGTTAAAAACGACATCAAAGGTGTTGTAGATGCAGCTCAAGGAAGGATTGTTAAAGTAATTATTGAAACATTTTATCTAACCGAAGAAGATAAAATTCTTGCTACAAAACTCGTTTGTGAAGCTGGTGCTGATTTTGTTAAAACATGCACGGGCTTTAATGCCGGAGTTGCAACAGTAGAAGATGTTAAGCTTATGAAGCAGAACTGCACAGGTAAAACAAAAGTTAAAGCCGCCGGCGGCATTCGCAATTATGATGCTGCAATGGCAATGATACAAGCAGGTGCGGAAAGAATCGGAACATCTGCAGGAATTCAGATAATGGAGGGATCAAAATGAAAGTTGTAGTGGTCGGAAGCATAAATGTTGATATGACATTTTATGCACAACGTTTTCCTGTTGACGGAGAAACGGTTTTCGGAGTGAAACAAAAGATAGGCACAGGCGGGAAAGGTCTTAACCAGGCAACTGCTGCTTCTCGGGCAGGAGCGGACGTAACATTTATTGGGCGAGTTGGAGACGATTTTTTAAGTTCAGTTCCACTTGCACTTATGGAAAGCGAAAAAATGGAAATCTCCGCCGTCACTAAAACAGAAAACACAGCTACAGGTTGTGCGGATATACAAGTTAATACTGAATCAGGTGAAAACCGTATAACCGTAATACGCGGTGCAAACGAAGCTCTTACAGCAAAGGATGTATACGCGGCAGAAAAAGCATTCATCGAATGCAGCTGTGTGCTTTCTCAGCTTGAAATACCTGACGAGGCTATACTGGCAGCAAAAGAGCTTGCAAAAAAATATAACAAACCTTTTATTTTGAATCCTGCTCCCATGCGAGATCTTCCGGAAGGACTTTTTAACGAAGTTGATGTTTTAACTCCCAACGAAACGGAAGCCGCTTACTTCTCAGGACTTTCAGTGGACGAGTATGAAAAATCAGCAGAAAAGCTTCTTGCCGCCGGTGCAAAAACTGTAATAATTACCTTAGGTAAAAAAGGCTCATACTTAAAAAATGCAGATATATCTTTAACAATTCCTGCAATACCACAAAAAGCCGTTGACACAACAGGTGCCGGAGATGCATATAACGGAGGTCTTTGTGCTGCGATTGCCGAAGGTAAAACTCTTGAGGATGCTGTTAAATTTGCAACAGCAACTTCTTCACTTTCCGTTACAAAAGCAGGTGCGGCAGAATCCATGCCTAAGCGTGAAGAGATAGAGAAGCTTTTAAAATAAGTTGATAATAAATTATTAAAAACATTTAAATAGTAAAAAAACGCAATCAATCCCTATAAGATTGATTGCGTTTTTATAGTTAATATCAGTCTTCTTTATGGCCGTCTTTTTTCTTTGAGAAGGTTTCTTTTAATTTGTCTACCATACCCGGGATCATATCTATCGCTTTATCAACAGCAGAGAATTGCGGATTATCAATCGGAAGCATAGAAATACTCCCTGTTGAAGTAACAATTAAAAATGCTATCGGAGTAATTGTTATTCCGGCACCGCTGCCTCCACCGAAACAGGGGCGTTCATCATCTTTTTGGCTTTTTTGCTTAAAGTCGGATCCACCGGAAGCAAAACCGAAACCAACCTTTGAAACAGGTATTATAGTCGAGCCGTCCGGAGTTGTTATAGGATCACCTACAATGGTGTTTACATCCACCATTTCTTTTATGTTCTTCATTGCCGTTTCCATTACTCCCTGGATAGGATGTTCTTGATTTTCCATATTGCCACAACCTTTCTTTTGGCTATATAATTTCTTCTTTTCTTAAATAAAATAAACAGCTTAACATATGAAGCACACGTGTTGAAACTATGACATGAGCTGTTAATGATATTTTTTCTGCCGTAAAATCAGGGATAACATTAATTTTTGTTTTACCCAAACGTCCGGATGAGTCGATAAACCCTAAAATAGGATATATCCCAGCGTTTATCTGTCCATATAAAATAGCAGTTTTATCTGCTTCCGGAGTTGCAACGCTAATATTTAATTCGATAATATTAAAATAAAGCTTTTTAATAAATTTTTGTATAACCGCATCTATTATTGAAAATATGTCGCTTACAGAAAGATTATTTAGCCGTTCGGCTGTACGCCACTTCTTCTTTTCTTCGTTAGATTTTTCTTTTTCGATTATTTCTTTATCATTTGCAATTTCAGCCTTTTTATCAGCTTTATTTTTCTCTTTAGCTTCTTTTTTTTCAAGCTTTTCTTTTTTCTTGGGAGAGTTAATTTTATCAAAATCTATTGTATATCTAAAAAATAAAAAATGTATTCTTATAAACTTACGGCTTCCGTAAACAAGCTCAACTTTTATTCGGCAAAAAATAATAAGCGCTGCGATTAAAAATATAAAGCCTATGATTGAGCCGAGAGTTATAAGTATTATACGCAAAATTTCCATTATCTACTCACCTTCGGTAAGCGTTGTCTGCGCCATACGTTCAGGCTCAGGCAAATCCGCAAGCTGTTCGTCCTGCAAAACTTCTTTTTGAGGTAAAGCTTCTAGGCTTTCAAGGTTGAAAACTGTTAAAAATTTTTCGGTTGTAACATACCCCATAGGTCTACCTGGTACGTCTATTTTTCCGTCTTCAACTAAAAGACCTTTTTCAACTAATGATTCAACTACCTCAGACGATGAAACGCCCCGAACCTGGCTTATATATGTTTTTGTTACAGGCTGGTTATATGCAGCAATTGCCAAAACTTCCATTGCTGCGTTAGAGAGGTTGGCACGACGAGATGAAAGATAAAGAGAAACAGTCTGGCCAAGTTCTTTTTTTGTAACAAACATAAACGTATCGTTTTTACGTACAAGCTCAATTCCTCGGCTCTCCGCCCGGCAATCTGCCGCAATACTGTCAAGAACAGAAACAGCTGTATCCTCATCTACGTTTAAGACAGCCGCAAGCTTTTCAAGCTCCACCGGTAACGGTGATGCGTATAAAATGGCTTCTATAACAGCCTTTAACGATTGTTCGTCCATTATATATGAGGCACACTTAATTTCGCTGTACAATGCGAAATTATGCCCGTTTCCTTTCATGTATTTATAAAGTATTATTTTATGAGCTCAACGCACAACTTCAGTATTTAATATCATTATTATATCATCACCGTTTTCGTCAGTATCTAAACGCCCGGCACGTAAAAGCTCTAAAATTGCCAGAAATGTGGCAATTATTTCAGATCGGCTTTGGCATTCATCAAAAAATGCTTCAAAGCGAACTCGGGACTGCCGACGAACCTTTTTAAGAACATACAGTATTCTGGAATTTACAGATACAATTTTTGTTCCTATTAACCTATTAAAAGTCTTCGGTGTTATATTTTTAGCTGCAAATGAAGAAACAACACGCCGATAAGCAAGCTCAAGCCTGTCCGCGGCATAATTATAATTTGCTGGAGGTTTCGGTAGCCCTGTGGGAACAACTTCTCTGAAAAATATCTGTGCGCCAATGTATTCATCCTTTAAGTCTTGTGAAATTCTTTTATACATAGCATAATCCCGCAGTAACTGTTCCAGATCGGCTTTAGGATCTTCTTCTTCATCTTCCTGTACAGGAAGGAGTGAATAGGATTTGATATAAAGTAACCTTGCTGCCATCTCTATAAAATCTGCAGTAAGATTCCAGTCCTGCTCACGGGCTTCCTCGATATAAAGCATATATTGCTCTGTTAAGAGTGAAATTTTAATGTCGTAAATATCAAGCTGATGTTTTTCTATCAGATCAAGTAATAGGTCAAGAGGACCTTCAAATACTTCTAATTTATAAGTCAGCTCTGCCATAGACTATATACCGAGCATTGCTGCACTGGCGCTTATAAAAAACGAGACAATATTTCTATTTAAAATTGCAAGAAAGTCAAAAGAACGTAAAAAGATGATAAGTGCAAAGAAAAATATCATTGAGTATCTTTCAAGAGCATAATATTTATAACGATATTTTAAAGGTAAAATTTCACCTACGATTTTAGATCCGTCAAGAGGCGGAAAAGGTATAAGGTTAAATATTGCAAATGAAATGTTTATTAGAATGATATACATAAACAGATTTGCGAAGTTTTGCCAGAATATGCCGGAAACATTTAACCCCAACTTGAAGTAAATAAGTATATAGAGAAATGAAAAAATAAAACTTGTTAAAAGGTTCGATACTGGGCCGGCAGCAGCAGTAACCGCTGTTCCTAAACGGGGTTTTTTATAATTACGGCTGTTAATCATTACCGGGTTTGCCCAACCGAAACCGATCAAAAGAAGAGCTATCGTACCAATCAAGTTCATATGTCTAAACGGATTAAGAGATATTCTCCCCTGATATTTGGCTGTGTTGTCGCCAAACCAATAAGAAACAAGTGCATGACAACACTCATGTACAGACATAGCAATAACAACGGCTATGGCAGCAAAAATTGTAAACTGTAGAAATTCAATAAAACTGATGCGGCCAGTAATAAAGTTTATTAAATCATATAAAACCATAATGAATCCTCCGTTATAAAATCATGTTCCAAAAATCCGCAGCTTTTGTTGCAGCAAAAGTATAAAAGTTGTTAACACCCTCTCCTCTGCTAAAAAAAGCCGCCGCAATAATCAGTAAAAAAAATGAGTACTGGCCAAGTCTGTTAAATTTTTCTCCGCTTTTTTCAGGTAACAGTATATGTATTATATTACCCAACATAAATTGTGGCAGCGGGCAAAATGAAAAAATGAATACAGAAACATTAACCATAAATAAAGCCTTAAAAAGCACTACAAAAGGATAAATTACAAAAGTATAATAAGAAGCTTCAGATAATGTCATCAACAATGAACCACAGATAAAAAACAACAGCGCAAATAAGGTATTACAGAATAAAGTTAACACCGAAGCGGCTACCAACTGTCCTTTTTTATATATAGAAGTTTCTGTCTGTGATTTCCAACAACAACCAAACAGTAAAAACATCAATCCTGATGCCGCATTATAAAGAGAACTAAATGTCTTTATAGGATTAACCGATATTTTCTGTGTTTTATCGAACATCCTACAAAATAGTGAAAACAGTAAGTCGCACAGCCAAAATGTAAAATAAACCGCAAATAGGCATATAACCGTTAAAAAAATATATTTTCCAAATTCGCCGTAGCGATCGGCAGTGCTGTCGAAAAGAGGAAATATCATATAAAACCTCCGCATAATATTACATATATATTATACTACAAAACATTTCCAATGTAAAGAGGGTTATAGATATTGACACAAAAATATTTTAATGGTATAATATACAGATTGATAGGAGAGATACATGAAAAGGAAAAAAATAATGACAATTGTACTTATCATCCTAGGAGTATTGATAATAACTGCTCTAGGATTATTAATCTATATGAACATACATATAAAAACAGTATACCACACCCTTGCATACAATAATCTACCTCAGGGATTTGACGGATATAAAATTATCCTGCTCTCAGATCTACACGATAAACAATACGGTAAAGACAACTCACGCCTTGTTGATATTATAAAGGCAGAATCCCCTGATGTTATTATGATTTCGGGAGATATGCACAATGCCGAAAACGTAGACCCTTCATTTTACCGTTTTGCTGAGGCTCTTGCAAAAAACTACCCGGTTTACTACGTTGAAGGCAATCACGATCCCACACCATATAAGGAAACGATTGAATCTTTTGAAATGTTCTCCGAAAGCCTTAAAAAAGCCGGCGTAATAAACATGCGTCGCAAAAAAATATATCTTTCGGCACCTAACGGTGATAAAATAGCACTCCACGGTTATAGCTGGCACGAATACGGACCATACATGCCTACGTTTAATGAAGATGAGTTCAATATATTTCTTTATCACGACCCGCTTATTTATGACAGCATGGAAAAGCACCCTGATTTAATGCTTTCAGGCCATGTCCACGGAGGGTTTATAGATTTACCGTTTTTCGGGCCTCTTGTTTCCCCTGCCGGCGGCACTCCGTTTATTCAAAAACTCGGCACTGATGCATTCTTTCCTAAATATGCAAAAGGCGTTTATGAAAACGGCAATGACAAGCTTGTTGTCTCTCGCGGGCTAGGTTCTTCAGGTATTAGTTTTAGGCTTATGCCCCCTGAAATTGTGTGTGTTACTTTGACAAAAAAATAAAATTTTAAATAGGTATTGCAAAAATAAAAAAAGTATGCTATACTGTTATAGATGTAATTCTGTAAGGAGGTATAAATGATGGATACAGTACAAATGATATTGACCATAATCCTTCTGGTGTTCTCTGTTCTGCTTGTTGTCGTAGTAATGATGCAAACAAAAAGAGGCGAAGGCTTGGGTGGTGCTGTCACAGGGCAGAGCAATTTTTACAACAATCAGAAAAAAGGCGGAAAAGATGCATTTCTCAGAAAAACAACAGTTGTTGTTTCAATAATCAGCTTAGTACTTGTAATTGCGCTTAATATTCTCAGCTACATTGCACAATAATAAGATATTTAAAATTTAAAGGCTGAAAGCCGGTCGAGAACCGTGCTTTCAGCCTTTTAGTTATGACCTTGAATTAAGTTCATCATATTTTCAACTTTTACATAACACATAATAAAATTATGTATTAATTCAATATATGTTAAAACACAATAATCTTGACGCAGGAAAAATTATATTGATACAACATATTAAAACATGCGTAAAATGTAAAGAATTGTCGATATAAACATTGTTTTAACTTTATAACAAGATATAAGTACGCAGGAGTTAAACCCAAGTATTTTTATATATTTAGATAAATTTGGGGCATACACAATTTATAAGGTTTACATAATATCAAGAAAGGACTCATAAAGCCTTTTTAAAAAAATATATGTTCAATCCACTTTAGATTCTGAACCATGTAAATTCATTACCGCAGCAATACCTGCCGCAATACCCGAAATCACAAATCCAATAAGCACGGATTTTACAACGTTAAAATCGTTCCAGTCAACCGCCGCTACCGCAAGGTTTGTCGTTATGTAACCAATTGCAGTTTGTAAAAACGTTCGTAACGCTCTTCTTAACCATTCTTTCATAATCATACCTCTCTCAACCAATAACATTGACTATCGTATTGCGAATAGCCCACTGCACCGTTAAATTCGGATTTTATCCACTGATAACCATCAGGCTGAATACCGTTAATAAACTCCAATACCTTAACAGCCTTACCTGGTTTTGCTAAAGTTAAAACTTTACCTGTAGGTGTTTTGCCGTTAAAATCAAGTGATGCTCTGACACGGACGCCTACACTATCAACAACCATTTCAAGCATTTTATTTTCACATCCATTATATAGTTTTCCAACTTCATTTCTAAACCAATTCATGTCTTTGCTGAATTTAGCAAGCCAATGGTCGCAGTCGCCATGGTTTGAAGCATACCCAAGAACTGAAGCTTCTTTATGCGAAACAATATCATTCACGGTAAATCCAAACTGTTTACAAAGATATGCACAGTATTCTGACGCTGCACGGAATATATTTTTAAAATAGTCACTATCATCAAGCCCGTCCTCGCATATCTCAAATTGAATATGCGCTTGCGGATTGTAATTAAAACTACCTTTGATACCGCTGCCACAGCCCCAACAAGCATATTCGTAAGGAAGTGTTTCAATGACTATGATCTCTCCCTTTTTATCTTTACCAATAAAAGCATGCATACATTTGTCTATTCCTGACTGATTCCAATGATTACCATATTCGTTTTTACCGAGATTTGTTTCATCATCAACATAACGCTTTAAATTCGGATTGTTCGCACCTGTACTGTGCACGAGAATACCGACTGGATCTGCAGCTTTTGCAGATTTATAACAACTATTCTTTGTCTGATATGAAGTTATAATATTCATCGGACATCTCCTTTTTCAAGGTCTGCGAGGCGATGCTCGCAGACCTTCATTTTTTCCTCCTGAACAAACATACGCTCAATTATACCATTATGTTTATCTACTTTGATTTCAAGCTGTTTTAAGCGGTATGTTGTCAGCCTTGCCGATGCTAATATGCCACACAGCGAGCCAAGCGCAGACCCGGCAAGAGTTATCAAGGCAATTAACAATTCAGTATTCATTTTACCGATTCGCTCTCATTTCTTATTATTTGCTCAGCCTCTTCGGAAATAGAATACAAAGCATGAGCGGAAATATCATGATTCAATATTTTTTCTATATATCGTTTAACCATGATTTCAGTTTTTTGAGGATTCGAATATTGAGATTGTTCTGGAGCAGTAATCTTCATCATTGATTTTAAAGTAATTTTTCCGCTGTCATTCTGTGCATTGCTTTCGTTTACAAGATTTTCTGCAAGTTTTAAACCGTATTCATACATTGAAAGAGGCTGAACATTGGCTAAATCGAAATTACAGATAGTTCGTATTGCGTCAATTTTTGCAATTGTATCTTTATCATTCTTGTTAATCAGGCCGTCTTTTATTGCATCAATTTTCGGAAAGAAAACAGACCAATGAGCTCCTGTTTCATGCTGCCAAGTAAATAAAGCTTCCGCTAAATCTTGTGTGGCTTTTTTAACTGCAGAATTTATATTTTTTCTATCTGTTATTGAAAGCAGTTTTTCTTGAATTTCTCTTCGTTTGTTTAACAGGGTTTCCGTTGCAGTGTGCTTCGGAGAAAGATCATCTTTCTTGGAAAACAGGTCTACTAAATTTGTACATGCATTAAAATCTATAGTCAACATAACAAAAAATTCACTCCTTTATTAAAAGTTTGCATTTAAACACATAGGGTAAACACTGTAAATTCTTGAAAGAGTGTCCGAATCTGTATCTTTCCAATAAGTAGAATCTGATAAACCTAAGTTAGCTTTATATTTAAAATTAGCTAAAGGAATTTTGGTAATACCGTTCACATTGGCTTCGGCGGCAGAAGAAGTTGAATCAATATAACAATTTGAAAACGTAATGTCATTGGAACAACCAATAGGCTTATTACTGTTTACAGCCCCAAACAGCCTTGTTATATAAGACGATTGACGAAGACCGAAACATTTACTTAAAGTAATTATGTAATCAGAGGCACTATAGTTTATATAGCCTATTAATAATCCTGCAAATATTTTATTTATTCCAGACCCTTTACTCGTATCATTATCTTCAAAAGATATCCCGTCACAGTAACATTCACGAAAACTCTTCGGGGTGTCTGTTTTGCCCCAAAGACCTCCCAAATAAATATTACCGGTATCCATAGCGGCTCTTACACCTTCATTAATAATAAACTTTACATTAGTGGCTCCGCAGTTAATCATATATTTAGGTGTAGCTCCACAGAATGCTCCTGCAGCCAATGGACCGTAAGCTGCAGTTGCTGTTTCAGTCAAGCCTGATCTACTGATAGATATTACTGGATTATACATAAAAGTATTAGTTATTTCTGTAGAAGAGCTAAAAAAACCTATTTTATAATCGGACCCGTAGTTACATATATATGCATCTTTAATCTGTAAGTCATATACAAACATATTTGCACACAAATTACCGTATGTATAGACGTTCTTTAATGCATGGCCGCAACCATATATATAAACAATTCTTGGACTACCTTCTGTACTAAGCCCAGGGAAAGTGGTACGGTATTTAAATAAATCAATGTCATTCATTAAAACAAATATCTTAATGGATTCTGTTTTAGACATTATCGCAGCCCTGCCAAAGTCTTCAGGTGTTCTTATTGCATACATGGGTGCGTATAAAGAAGACCATTGATATGTACCAAGGTATTCCAATGACGGGCTTGCAAAATCTTCCCAAGTTTTATTCAAATCTCGAGGGTAATTATTAGGAATGCCTAAAATTCCGGTAGACAGTTCTTGAAAGGTAGGGTATACCCCCGCTTTTGTAACCTTTCCCCCTTTGGCGTTGACCGACTGAGTAATAAGCGCCTTGCCGTCAACGCCAGATTGAAAAAGCCCAGTTAATGCAGATTCAATAATGTCGCTATTTTTATTGAAGTCATCTATGTTATAATAATCTGTTTTAGCAGGTTTTATTAAACGATAATTATTTGTATATTCAGCCATTTTATAATACCTCTCTTCTTAATTCTTGATGCTTGAATTTTGATAAGCCAGCCTGCGTAAATAATTTGTTTTGCAATGTGCCATGCGTATTACAATCCCTTCCGGATTCTATTTGGGCTTGCAACCAAAGCAAACACTTTTCTATATCATTCAAATCAACATTGTTTAAAGATTTTTTATTCGGAATATCTGCTAAATATTTGTATTCTGGTGGTTCGTAGTAATAATCAGCGATTATTTTTATATTTTCACAGATACGTTTTATGTCACTTGTATTTGGGATTCCTGTATTATCCCAAACTTTATATATCAGCTGCGGAATGTTATAAGGTAATTTATTTAGTGTTTCATGCAAACATTCTATATTTTTTTCAATCGCATTCAAATCGGATACATTTATATACTCTTCAGGTTTCCAATCAGCTCCTATTTTATTCCAGCCTACAATCATTACTGTATCACCACTCCTTCGATTTTCCCTTTGAATGCACCGCTGAAGCTCATCTTTGAAGAAAGAACCCGAGTCTCATTCCCTGCTGCAATCCTTGAAATATTTAAAATATCTCTTGTATCCATACGCGGGTCAATACGCCAATCAAGAGATACATTTTTCTTATTACCCAGATTTGTCTTTAACCAATTTCCAACAGCCTCCGCTCGAATTTGGCTTGTAATGAGCGAGTTTTTTAACGATTGCATTTTGCCGATAGATCGATTTTGAACTGTACAAATTGATTCAATTGGTTTATGAGCAGTCCCGGTAACAATGACCTCGCAGCTTGTCGTTGCGCTTGAAATTAAAATTAGTTTACAATATTTAGCGTAGTACTCTGTATCACCTGAAACTACTACACTTACATTACCAACAGGTAGACTTGCTGTTATATTTTGAGCAATGTCTGAATATTCGATCATAAACTCATTTCTACCTTGTTTTAAAGCAAATGTTCCCTTGTAAAGTTCTTTACCTTCCTCCTTGGCATAGCTGTACCAGCTTACGTCAAACTGTTTAATTTGCTTATCAAGGCTGATTTCAGGCTTAGAATAACTATGATTATCATCAATCACAATATCAGAAGGTGTACTATCAAGTTTACCGATGTTTAGAACGCCTTGCCGGTCGAAATAAATTGTGCAGCAAGCCGCATTTGCAATTAGCTGTAAACATTCGGCTAATGAACAAGCTGGAAGAGGTGCATCTGTTGTAATTGTTTGTAATGACGCATCAATATTCCATATATTTTCACCATTTCTGTCTTTTGGCAGATTTGCTGCCGTCAACACTTCTTCAGCCAATTCCTTCAAGGTTTTTGTTCCAATTTTACCATTATAATATATATCATTCATGAATCCCAAAATATCCCTTGCTTGAAATGATGCCGATAAACCGTTCTGAGGGGCACTCCATTCAGAAAGATAGTAGACCCCACCAGGGATATACACTTCTTCATTACCAAGTTTGTAACCGTATCTAGTTCTAAGCTCTTGTCTTTCCATCATATATGGTAACAAGCTATCTTCGTTAAATGGGTTAAATTCACCGTCTCTGTTATCAATCCCGAACTGTATTGAATATTTTGGTAACTCGGCGGAGATTGGGTCAATAAATTCGGCACAGGAAAATTGCAATAATTCAGTTTTTGTATATTTCCTGTTAACACCTATAAATATTTTACCAATCCTTGCCCGCCTGTAAGGAAAATTCCACTTACCGATTTCGATTTCTATCTTTTTAAAATTAACTAATTTTTTTATGATCAATGAAATATTTTTTGTGTTGTTGCTAACTACATTTCTACTAATTTCATTATTACTTTCGTCGTATGTATAAACCGTAAAATCAGTAGGATAATCATTAGGGTCTTCCCCCCAATAAACTGTCAGACCTCGAAGAATGGTAACTACTCCCGAAAATGTTATCGTTATTTTAGGTTTTGTCGGACTGAAAACTTTATCTACACTGCATATTATATCGCTTATGTAACCACTGTACTCATATGGCGTATTACTCGGCTTTGTTATTTTACTGCCGTCCAACTTCCATAAATCCTGCTCCAGCGTTGCATAAGTGGTAACGATCCTGTCTTGATCCTCCGCGATTATTGAGACATTGGAAAGATCTGCAAGCTGATTGTTTGCGGTCAAGGGGTTAGTAATCTTCGGCAAATTAGGATCGCTGATTTTATAAACAACCTCAACGAACCCTTCACTGGTCAATTGTTTCGATTGATTTTCTTTCCATAAATTAAGTTCTGATTCTGTTAATCCCTTATAAGACATGAATTACACCTCCGTGAGCTGTAAACTGCAACCTAACCAACCAAGCACGTCCCCCTGTACATTACACCTCCACATACCGGCACTGCGGTCACTGACGCACATTTCTATACCGGTACGTATTGTTCCAGTAATCTGATCGAAAAAATCAACTTTATTACTATATTGGGGGCCACTGAACAGAACGTTAATTGCTTTCCATTCTTCTGTTGTTAAATAATTCCATGTCAAACTGATTTGCGCTACATCTGAGCGTACAATTGATCCCAGTCTCTTGCCGCTTACACTCGTACCTTCATCAACCATTGTGGATGTGGTTGAATTATAACTCGAGGGGTTTTTCGGGAGCAAATTCCCATTAATTCTAATTAATTCACTCATAAATCTTTATTATATTATACAATGAAACAATGTAATTCATCATATTATCCTTTCGTAAGATTGATATTCAGATATTCCATGCTTTTTAAAAATGTTATTATTTAGTTTATTAATAAAAATAGACATAAAAACTCGGTTAGACCTCACAAACCGGAAGTGTTGGGAAAAACTCATTTTTTTGTAAAGATTATTAAATTTCGCCGGTTACTTTTCTGCTTTATGTGTCACCCAAAACATTGTAACAACTGTTAAAAACTTACATAAAACTTAACCAGTTATAAGCAACAACCCTCGTTCTTTCTGCACACGCTCTACTGAGGATGTAATTTGTTTGCTATCAAGATAAAGATTAAACTCGGCTGGTCCAGCATTCCCAGAATTTGCGCTTGACATAGCTGCTCTAACCGCATCATACACCCCACGTGATACCGATTCCACGATTTGATCATTATTGACAACTGCTGAACGAGATCCGATATTACCTACAAGCTCAGGTCCCGCCTCGCGGGCAATGAACATTTGACCTTGAGTAGGGAATCCACCCTGAGCAAAAGTGGGAGGTGAAATAGTCGGGTTTAATTCAGGAAGATTTACAAACGGGATTTTATTAAACCCTTTAATAATAGCATTAATCGGACTTACTAACCAACTTAATAATTTATTTAATATATTACAAATTTCTCTTGCCATACCTTTCATCCCTTCCGGTATAGCTGACCAAAAATTATTAAAATCATTACGCAATCCGTTTAACATAACTGCAGCACAGTCTTTTGTTTCTGTCCATAAATCGGTATTTCCTTTGCTAACATTATTCCACATATTAGTAAAATTACTGCTTATCTTACTGAGTAAGCTTGAGGAATTTGCGTCTGTTGCGTTCCACAAACCAGTATTACCGATTGTTATACTGCCCCATAAATTTTTAAAACGCTCGTCTATCAGAATCCAAAGATTAGTAAAGCCATTAGTTAGTTCTGCCCATAATTCATTAGCAGTCGTTTTTGTCGTTTGCCATAATGTGTTCGTTCCCTCACCGATACTTGTCCAAAATTGAGAAAATCCTTCGCCCAACCCTGTCAATAAAGCGGCTGAACTTTCGTTTATGCCAAGATATGTTGTAGCAAATCCTTCATTCAAACCAAGCCAAAATGCTGCTGAACTTTCGCTTATACCGAGATATGTTGAAGCAAATCCTTCATTCAAACCAA
>QAKR01000031.1 GCA_003343705.1 Clostridiales bacterium
TAAACATCCTCCCTTTATATAATATTCAAAAACATAAAAAACCTACACATTTCTATTGAAAAATTATATATAATATGGTAAAATATAAAATATACTTAATGAAATAATCGGGAAGGGATGACAATGAGAAAATATATAGTTTTAAATTCATTAATTAGTGTGTTTTTATCCGTTTTAATCGTTTTAGGTACGTCGCTTATTCTTTTTACGAATACGCTTTCATCAGAGAAGATTGAAAGTTTAAAAATAATTAATAAAACAATAAAAATATCAAAAATTCCGCAAGATAAAGATCTTGCGGAGTTTGCAAACGAAATAGCAGAAACTTCTGACAGCCTAAGGGTTACGATTATATCACCGTCAGGAGATGTTTTAGCTGACAGCGAGGATATAAATGAAGCGTTTGACAATCATATTTCTCGAGAGGAGATATCCGAAGCTCTTAAATCAGGTGTGGGTTCTTCGGCAAGAGTTAGCAGGACAACCGGTGTTTATACTGTTTATGCAGCTCAAAAACTTGATAACGGACTGATTTTACGGTTGGCATACCCTGTAGCATCAATATATACATTTATATTAAAAATGGTTTTTGTAATAATTTTTGTTTTAATTGCAGTTCTTGCTTGCGTGTATGCTTTTTCTCATTATTTTTCTAAGCGACTTATGGACCCTTTTGACCAAATAAATAAACTGCTGGAAACAAAGACGGTTATGGAAGATAAAATAAAAAATAGACCGTTTAAAGAGGTAAAGCCGCTTTTAAAAAATATTGAATATCTTATAAATAAGCTAAATAATGATCTATCTGAAATTAAAAAAACAGAGCAAATGCGTTCGGACTTTGTAGCAAATGCGTCTCATGAACTTAAAAGCCCGTTAACTTCCATAAAAGGTTTTGCGGAGCTTATGGCAAACGACCTTATAAGCGATGAAAAGCAGAAAAAAGAATATTTGGGGCGCATAGTAAGCGAAAGTGACAGGCTTTTAAATATTATTAACGATATTTTACAGCTTTCTAAAGCGGAAAATAAAGATCCAGACCGTAGCCGGTATGAAATTATAAATCTATCAGAGTTAACAGGCGAAATTTTTAAAGCACTTGAACCTCTCGCTTCAAAAAAGAATATATCGCTTATTCTTGAAGGTAACGCATCTATTAATTGTGAGAAGAAAGAGCTGTGGGAGATTATTTATAACCTTGCGGACAACGGCATTCGTTACGGCAATGAAGGTGGTTTTGTTAAAGTTTTGTTAAAGGACGGCAATATGACTAGTATTACGGTCGAAGATAACGGTATAGGCATCCCCCAAGAGCATAAAAACCGTGTTTTTGAGCGGTTTTATCGTGTTGATAAATCTCGCAGCCATAAAAGCGGCGGTACAGGACTGGGCCTTTCTATTGTGCGTAACTTAGCAGTTAAATACGGAGGCACCGCCACCCTTGAAAGCGAAGAGGGAAAGGGTACGAAAATAACCTGCTATTTAAAAAATGTGGGAAAATAACAGATGGTAAGAGACTATAAGTTAAAACAGACTACTCTTATGTAGTACAACAAAATTCTCCAGCCTTACACAACACCCCCGAATCCTGCCTCGTACAGCGAGGCAAACCGCAAAGCGGTTCTGACCCACGCAGTGGGTTGGGATTCGGGGGTGTTTCAGCGTCCGTGGAGAGAAACCCTCGAACACGGATGCGGTCTTGATGTAGTAATTCAAAAAATGGTTAACTGCTAAGAAATCTTGTTTAAGAAATGAAAAGAGTGGCAGTCTTGCTACCTCTTTAGCAAAGTGTGTTTTGATAATATTAATCGCTGATGAATATCATTAAATGTCGCATGCGTATAAAATCGCTGTAAGGCGGAAAAGACTGAAATGTTTAATAAGTAAAAATGCGGAGTAGGAAGTTTAAATCGAGTGGCGAAAACTTTGAGTATATTGGGTGCTACAACAAATTTATGTATTTATTATATTTTGGTATTTTATCGTAAAACTTAATTTTACAAATTTGGTAGCTATTGTATTAGCGATTTTTATTGGTTAGGTAACTACCATTGGATTTTTTACTTATAGGTCCTACTGTATAGACGATTTTTACCGTTTAGGTAGCTGATGTGCAGAATATTTTTATTGGTTACGTAGTTATTATTTGTATAAAATATTTATTTTTGTTTGTTATTTTACAGTTTTAACTTTTATGTAATTTACTATTATTGCGCCTGCGGCAAATAACCCTAAGTATCGCATGTGTATATATCCCCGCCAGCGGCGTTTGATTAATTTGAAAGTTTTTTTAAGGTCTTATAAAACAAAAAAAATCCAGCCACACACAGTGGGGCAAACCTGATTTTCGGGTTTACCTCGCTATACAAGGTTGGATTTTTATGTGTTTAAAGTTCTTAGGTAGTTTGTTCTGCGGAGTAGCTTATTATTCAGCTGTTTCTTCGTCCAAGTATGAAGCTAAAAGATCGGCAATATAAAAAAGTAAAGTCTGCGGGTTTTGCTCGTTTACCTGTTTTAAAAGATTACGATATTCATAATCTTCACCTCCATAAGGTCCCATATGGTAGAAAATCGTTAATTCTTCAAGAAACTTCAATGAAATGTAACTCCGGATCATCCTTATTGACCGTGAAGAGTGAGGAAGGGGAACTGATGCGTTTTTCATACTTGTCCAGACTTCGTATGTCTGCCACTTACCGTCAACTTTTCGATTCCGCTCTTCTCTTACATAAAAATTACATTTACATAAGTCGTGTAGTAAGGCAGAGATAATAATACTGTCTTCTTCCATTTCTACGCCTTTGGCGTTAAGCATTATTTTAAAGTTTTCATATACGTTAAGGCTGTGCTCTAAAAGCCCTCCGGCAAAATTATTATGATACCTTGTGGATGCCGGGGCTGTAAAAAAATCTGTACGTGTTTCCAGATATTCAACAAGCTCTTCAACGCCTTTGCGTTCTGTAGATAGCAGAAGATCGATGTATTTACTCTTTAATGCATCTAACCTTTCTTGTGGTATATTCATTTATTTACCCCCTGATTTGACCGTTTCCGTCTATTGTGTATTTTATTGTGGTAAGCTCATTAAGCCCCATAGGGCCACGGGCATGCATTTTTTGTGTTGATATGCCGATTTCTGCCCCGAGCCCGAAAACAAATCCATCGGTAAAACGAGTGGAGGCGTTGACATAAACAGCAGCTGAGTCTATTTTTTTCTTAAATAATTCAGCGTTCTGATAGTTGTTTGTGATAATGGCTTCGCTGTGGTGTGTGCTGTGTTTGTTTATATGGTTTATTGCCTCGTTAAGATCTGAAACCACTTTGACGGAAATTATATAATCGAGAAATTCTGTGTAGAAATCTTCTTCCGACGCAGGTGAACAGTTGATTATAGACTGTGTTTTTTCACAGCCTCTTATCTCTACGTTTTTCTCGTCTAAGCGTTTTTTTACAAGAGGTAAAAACTCTACTGCAATATTTTCATGCACAAGAAGGCTTTCAGCTGCATTGCAAACAGACGGCCGTTGTGTTTTTGCATTAAAAACAATATTAGCTGCCATTTCAAGGTCACAGTCGTCGTCAGCATATATATGACAGTTTCCTGTGCCTGTTTCTATAACGGGAACTTTTGCATTTTCTACAACGGATCGTATAAGACCTGCGCCGCCACGGGGGATTAACACATCAACATAATCCGAAAGGCGCATGAGTTCAGTTGCTGTTTCACGGGATGTGTCTTCTATGAGCTGAATTGCGTTTTCGTTTATACCCACGCTTTTAAGTGCGTCAGTCATTATTTTTGTAAGAGCTATATTTGAAAAAACAGCTTCTTTACCTCCTCTTAAAATAGCTGCGTTTCCTGATTTTAAAGTAAGAGCAGCTGCATCTACAGTAACATTGGGGCGCGCTTCGTAAATGATTGCTATAACGCCCAGCGGTACACGGATTTTATTAATTTTAAGCCCGTCAGTGTTTATAGTTCCGTGCAAACATTCACCGATAGGGTCGGGGAGTGCTGCAACTTGTAAAACGCCTTGGGCTATACCGTTAATGCGCTCTTCTGTAAGGCGCAAACGGTCTATCATTGTTTTTTTTATCCCGTTTTCTTCGGCTTTTTCAATGTCTTTTGAATTAGCGTTAAGAATGAAAGAGATATTTTTGCAGAGATTCTCAGCGATTGCAAATAAAGCCTCGTTTTTCTTACTTTGCGAAAGATTTGCAAGCTCATATGATGCGGTTTTTGCCGCCGCCCCTATTTCAGTAAGCGTTTTCATTTTTTTATCTCCTTTGCACAAAACAGTGTCCCTACCTGTTTCTTCTCTAAGATGTCATATAAAATTTCTGGGTTTTTGCCGTGAGCTATATACATCGGAATTCCTTTTTGAGTTGCAATCTCCGCTGCGTGAATTTTTGTTATCATGCCGCCGGTTCCGACGTTTGTAGAAGTGTCTCCGGCAAGGGCACGGATTTCATCTGTTATTTCCTTAACCACATATATTGGTTTTGCATTCGGGTTTTTACGGGGGTCGCTGTCGCAAAGATTATGTATATCACTTAATATTATAAGCAAATCTGCCTTTACACATGTGGAAACGATTGCCGACAGAGTGTCGTTGTCGCCTATTTTGATTTCTTCAACCTCAACGCTGTCGTTTTCATTAACAATAGGCACACATCCGTATGCTAATAGTGCGTTAAATGTGTTTATTACGTTTTCTCTTCTATCACCGTCTTCGGTTACGTCTTTTGTAAGAAGAATCTGGCCGACGTTATAACCGTAATCGGAAAACATTTTATCGTATATTGCCATTAGCTCGCTTTGCCCTACAGATGCAACAGCCTGTTTTTTCGGTGTTGACGACGGTTTTCGTTCAAGCCCTAATTTTGTTATACCTACAGCCATTGCGCCGGAAGACACAAGAATTATTTCATGTCCTTTGTTCTTCAGGTCTGACATGACCCTTACAAGCCGTTCAACCGTGCGAAGGTTTAGTTTGCCTGTGGAATGTGTTAGTGTAGAGGAACCCACTTTTATTACAATCCTCATTAAAAAACCCCTATCTTGTTTTTTGTATGTATGTATAGCCGCCGGGCTTCATTGGCTCAAATTGAAAACCTGAGTCTTTTAGTGTAGTTATAACACCCGGAAGAGCTGCAACGGATTTATCTTTGTTATGCATTAGTACAATAGCTGTTTTGTATGTAGAGTTAAGTCGTCTTTGAGCATCTTTTTTAACATTAGCCGAAATGCTTTCCGAGGTAGTTTTCGGGCTCCAGTCGTTAGTGTCTATATTCCAGTCTGCAACATGAATGCCCCGTTTTTCAAGCTCTTCCATTATTTCGGAGAAAACTTCTTCAGAGCCACCGTACTTTTTACAAAACATTTTTGCAGAAGCCGTACCGCTGGGAAGGCGTATAAGGTTTATTTTTGCTCCGCTTTTAGTTTCAAGTATTTTTAAAGCCGTGTCCAGATCATCGAAAAAAGCTTTTTTACTGGAATATATTAGTTCGTAGTCGTGGCTGTATGAATGAACGGCAAGTATATGACCTTCGTTTACAATACGTTTTAAAACATCATCGTACATTGTTGTTCCGTCCAGTTGGCGGGCATTACAATAAAAAGTGGCTTTAATATTATTTTGATTAAGTATATCTAGAATTGCCGCTGTGCTTTGGGAAGGACCGTCATCAAAAGTAAGAAACGCTGTTGGATATTTTTTATAATAAAGAGTTGCTTTTACTGTTTCGTATTCAGCTTTGACTTTATTTAAAGACTCCTGGGTGGTTGTGATTTCCGTTTTAATTTGTTCAACTTCCGCCGACAGGGTTTTTGATCTCTCATTTATTATTGTTATGTTGTCATTAACTTCTTTTATAGCTTTGTCAGTGTTAATTATAAAAACGCCTAAAACTATGCATGAAATTATCATTACCGATGTTACGGCAAGATATATAAACTTCATTTTAACCTCTCATATCTTCAATTTGTTTTTGCAGATTCTCTATTTCTGATTTTAATTTTTCTAAATCCAATGATGTAGACGCCTTTTCTTCTACAAGTTGGTTATACGGATTGTTGACATTAATAAATTGATTTTCAAGCTTTGAATGCTCAATTTTTTTAGTTACCAAAATCACCGTGAAGATTATAACGGCAGATATAGAAATAATAGTTATTACTGCCATTATCAAAGTTCCCGGAGTGTGTTTTTTCTTCCTAACCGGGGACTTTGCAGCTGTTACGGGGTGAAATGCTTTTGTTTGAGTTAACAAAAGATCGTCCCATTCTTCGTCGTTTTTCATTGCAAAATCTCCTTTCTAATAATATATTTACATTATAACATATATACCCCATTATTTCAAGGTTTAATAATAAATTTATTGTAACAAAAAAAAGTAAAAATAAATATTGACAAATTGATAAAACTAATATATAATTATAAGAGAGTTTGTTTTTGAATTTACCCTATATAATATTAATAAAACACAGGAGGTGCTGTATTTGGAATACATAATTCCAGTAATTGTAGGTGTTGTTATGTTGGCTGTCGGTCTTGCCGTCGGCATTATATACCGTAAGCGTATTTCAGAAGCTACTATCGGCTCTGCCGAACAAAAAGCTAAAGAGATTGTAAACGATGCTATAAAGGTCGCCGAGACAAAGCAAAAAGAAGCTTTGCTTGAAGCCAAAGAAGACATACATCGCAGCCGTTCGGAGGCTGAAAAAGAAATCCGAGACAGACGTAATGAGGTTCAGCGTCTTGAAAAAAGAATAATTCAAAAAGAAGAAATCCTTGATAAACGTGCAGAGCAGTATGAGAAAAAAGAAAATGTTCTTTCTGATAAAATCAAGGGTGTTGAGCAACTTCAAGCAGAAATTGAAGAAGTTAAAAAGGGCGAGAGAGCTGTCCTTGAACGCATAAGCGGCATGACGGCAGACCAGGCAAGAGCTTATTTACTGTCTACCTTAGAAAACGAACTCAATCATGAACAGGCAGTAATGATTAAAGAATTTGAGTCTCGCGCAAAAGAAGAAGCTGATCAGAAAGCTAAAGAGATTGTTTCACTTGCTATTCAACGTTGTGCTTCGGATCATGTTTCTGAGGTTACTGTTTCCGCTGTTCCGTTGCCTAACGATGAAATGAAAGGGCGAATAATCGGCCGTGAGGGCAGAAATATACGCGCACTCGAACAACTTACAGGAGTTGATTTAATTATCGACGATACACCTGAAGCAATAACACTTTCGAGTTTCGATGTTGTACGCCGTGAAGTTGCAAGAATTGCACTTGAAAAACTTATACAGGACGGGCGTATCCATCCTACACGTATAGGCGATATGGTTGAAAAAGCTCGTAAAGAAGTTGATCAAACAATTAAAAAAGAGGGCGAAAATGCTGTGTTTACCGTTGGTGTTCACGGTATTCACCCAGAGCTTGTAAAGCTTTTAGGCCGCCTACGTTACAGAACATCATTTGGACAAAATGTTCTTAAACATTCCATTGAGGTTGCACAAATCTCCGCATTGATTGCCGGCGAACTCGGTGTTGATATAACAACGGCAAAACGTGCAGGCTTATTACACGATATAGGTAAAGCCCTTGACCAAGAAAAAGAGGGTTCACATGTTTCTATAGGTGTAGAAGAGGCAAAACGTTATAAGGAAAACCCAGCAATTGTACATGCTATTGAAGCTCACCACGGTGACGTGGAAGCAAAATCAATCCTTGCTGCAATTATTCAGGCTGCAGATGCAATAAGCGCTGCAAGACCGGGTGCACGCCGTGAGGATATTGAAAATTACATTAAGCGACTCGAAAGACTTGAAAGCCTTGCTAATGAATTTGAAGGCGTTGAAAAAACTTATGCTATCCAAGCAGGACGTGAAATACGTGTTATGGTTAGGCCGGAAGATGTTTCAGACGACTCTATGATTATTTTAGCACGTGATATAGCGAATAAAATTGAGCAAGAGCTGGAATACCCAGGTCAGATTAAAGTTAATGTAATCAGAGAGAATCGGGCTGTCGAATACGCAAAATAAATTTTACTTGCAAATATTTTAAAATTTATGCGCACGGTATTATGCCATGCGGCATTTTATAAGGTGTCGTTTTATACGGCACCTTATATTTTTCCGAAATATTTCAAAAACATATCTTGATATATCCATTCTTTTATGATACAATGAAAAGCAGGCAGTATTTTAATATATATTGTCGTATTTATAGATATTTTTTGGTGAAAGAAGGAAGTTTAATGCCCCAGGATCATTTAGATGATGAAAATGATATTCAATATAGCCGGCGGGAACGCTTAGCTAAAAAAGAAGCCGAACATACAAAAAAAATTAAACATATATTAATGGTTTCCGGATTTATTATAGTTGGAATTCAAGCAATTCTTTCTATTGTATTCAGTATTATGGTAAACAATCTTAATATGATTCCGTTAAAATATTTAATACCTGGAATTGTTTTACTGGTGCTTATTATAATCGCGTTTTTCCTTATGCAATTCCGCAAAACTCCTGGAATTGTCGCGAAGATTATTTCAATTATTCTATCTGTTGGTCTTCTGATAGGCTGTTTTTATGTAGGAAAGACGATGAACACACTTAAAGGAATGTATGGCACGACAGAAATTATACAAATGAATGTTTATGTTTTGGCAGACGATCCGGCACAAAGCATTGCTGATACAAAAGGTTATGAGTATGGAATATTATCTGTTCTCGACCGTAATTATACCGATAATGTTCTTTCAGATATTAAAGCTAAAACAGGTGAAAGTGTTAAATGTTCCGAGTATCTGTTGCCGGACCTTCTTGCCGGAGCCCTATATTCTAAAGATGTAAAAGTAATAATTCTTAATCAAGCACAGGTTTCCTTTATTGAAGACCATAAAGAATATGCGGATTTTGAAACAAAGACACGTGTTTTAAGCTCTAAGACTATTGAAAATCAATTAGAACCGTCAAAACCTGTTGATATAGATAAGTTTGAAGGGAAGGATTTCTTTTCTGTCTATATATCAGGAATAGACACTTACAGCGGCGAAATTTTAGCAAACAGCAGAAGCGATGTTAATATTCTTATGTTTGCAAATAAGAAAACAAAACAAATGCTTTTACTGTCAACACCACGTGATACGTATGTGTATATCCCCAGTTACGATTACAAAGACAAGCTTACCCATGCAGGTAACAACGGTATAGAGTCGTCTATGGACGCATTAAAAGAATTTTATGATATAGATATTGATTACTATTTTAAAGTTAATTTTAAGGGCTTTGAAAATATAGTAGATACCTTGGGTGGAGTAGAGGTTTATTCTGAACGGGCGTTCCGTTCATCTTCAGACTCCTCTTACAAAGGTCATATCTTTAATTATAAAAAAGGTTTGAATGATCTTGATGGTGAAAAAGCTCTTGTATTCGCCCGTGAACGCCAAGCTTTTGCCGATGGAGATTTCCAACGTGGCAGAAACCAAATGGCTGTAATTCAAGGGATATTTAAAAAACTTCTTTCTCCTTCTATTTTAACAAGCTATACAGGCCTTCTGGATGATGTTAAAAACTATTTTAAAACAGATATGTCTGCTGATGAAATAGCGTCACTTGTTAAAATGCAACTTAATGATGGTGCAGAGTGGAACGTTCGTTCTTTTGCAATTGAAGGCGACGGTAAAACTCTTTCCGGCAGTGGTAAGTGGGTTTTGATACCTTATACAAGTTCTATAAGCCAAGCAAAAGACCTTATTTCTTCTGTTAAAAGCGGCGAAGTTATTACAGAAGAAATGTTGAAAACTCCGGAATCAGATTAATAATTATTTATAGAATGCAACGGCAAGGGTTTAACCCTTGCCGTTGCTTATTACAATTTATAATTGGTTGTGCTGTAGATCCAATACAAAACTAAACCTTTAATACACCTCACACAAAGACAAGTTAAGAAGATGATATCTTTGAGGTCTATAATACAACCATGACATTCTCTCTCTAATCAGAAATTCTATCTATTGCATTCTAACTGCGCTGATGCCTTTTTTTAATCTGATTTTAGGCGCATCTTTAACCTTTTTTATTGTTTAAAATATAGTATGTTTTACTCCTCTTATTATTTATTATAATAGATTGCAGACATTTATAGACGGTTATTTTAGTATAACACTTCAATAAATTTCATATTTTTAATCAGAATATAATTATGATATTTTTCATAACCTTAAAAAAAGTATTGACAAAATATATTTGCTGTGGTAAACTTATAAAGGTTAGCAGGGGCTAACTTTGAAGGGGGGGTAATATGACATTAGATAAACTTAAAATCGGCTCATCTG
Organism: Clostridiales bacterium; assembly: GCA_003343705.1. Lineage (GTDB taxonomy): Bacteria > Bacillota > Clostridia > Oscillospirales > UBA644 > QAKR01. The sequence continues at coordinate 10,342 of QAKR01000031.1, forward strand.
CCATAATTAAAAAAGTAGGCGGAGAAGGAGCATTACGCAGAAGATTTCTTGATATGGGGCTTACACCTAAAACTACGGTGACATTGTTTAAAACAGCACCTATGGGCGACCCCGTGGAGCTTCATTTGCGTGGATATTCACTTACAATACGTTTGGAAGATGCTAAAAATATAGAAGTGGTGGAGATAAAACAATGACATTTGCTTTAATAGGCAACCAAAATTGCGGTAAAACCACTTTGTTTAATCAGCTTACGGGTTCGTCGCAGCATGTGGGTAATTTTCCAGGTGTAACGGTTGAGAAAAAAGAGGGAACTATTCTTAAACATAAAGATGAAACGGTTGTGGATTTACCCGGGATATATTCATTGTCACCCTATACGGCGGAAGAAGTTGTAACACGCGATTTTTTGCTTGACGGTGGGGTAGACGCCGTTATAAATATTGTTGACGCAACAAACATAGAACGAAATCTTTATCTCACGCTTCAACTTTTGGAGCTTCAGCTTCCGATGGTGATAGCCCTTAATATGATGGATGAAATTCGTTCTGCCGGAACATATATAGATATAAAAAAGCTTTCGGAAGCACTTGACGTACCCATTGTTCCTGTATCTGCCTCTAAAAATGAAGGCGTTTCAGAGCTTGTAGCAGTTCTTTCAGAGATCGGGAAAAATAAAAAACGACCGAAAAAAATAGATTTTTGTGAAGGTGCTGTTCACACAGCAATACATTCAGTTGCACACCTCGTTGAGGAAAATGCAGCAAAAACAGGCGTTCCTATTCGTTTTGCCGCAACTAAAATCGTAGACGGCGATAAATACATGCAAAAGCGTTTGAGGCTTAACGAAGTACAGCTTGATATTGTTGGGCATATCGTTAATGAAATGGAAGAAAATTTAAAAACTGACCGTGAAGCCGCACTTGCGGATATGCGATATGAATATATAGAAAAACTTTGTTCGTCTTTTGTTAAAAAGCATGGAAGTGGAGAAACTAAAGAACAGAAACGTTCCGCAAAAATGGATGCTGTTTTGACAAGTAAATATTTCGGTATTCCTATTTTTCTCGGAATAATGTTTTTAATATTTTGGTTGACTTTCGGTGTAATAGGTTCTTTTCTTTCAGACCTGTTGGCAGGCGGAATAGATTGGCTTTCAGGGGTATGTGATGCGGCTATGACATCATGGGGTGTTAATGCGGTAATTCAGTCCCTTGTAATAAACGGTATTTTTGTAGGTGTAGGCAGTGTTTTATCTTTTTTACCGATAATAGTAACGTTGTTTTTCTTTCTGTCTATACTGGAAGACAGCGGATATATGGCGCGTGTAGCCTTTATCATGGATAAGCTTTTACGAAAAATAGGCCTTTCCGGACGCTCTTTTGTGCCTATGCTTATCGGGTTTGGCTGCTCTGTTCCGGCTATCATGTCGGCAAGAACCCTTTCCAGTTCCCGTGACAGGCGAATGACAATACTTTTAGTTCCTTTTATGTCATGTAGTGCAAAACTTCCTATATATGCACTTTTTACCGCTGTGTTTTTCCCGAACAATGCACCTGTTGTTATGATTTGTCTTTATATAGGCGGAATTATAATGGGAATACTTTCGGCATTATTATTTAAAAACACCATTTTTAAAGGTAAGCCTGTTCCTTTTGTTATGGAGCTTCCTGCGTATCGGTTCCCATCGGCAAAAAATGTTATTTTGCATATGTGGGAAAAGGCAAAAGACTTTCTTGTTAAAGCCTTTACGGTGATTTTTATCGCCAATATTATAATTTGGATTTTACAGAGCTTTGACTGGGGGCTAAATCTTGTTTCGGGTCAGGATAGTATGCTTGCCGCAATCGGACGTACTCTTTCCGTTATTTTCAAGCCTTTGGGCTTCGGTGATTGGCGTGCCGCAACGGCTTTGATTACGGGGCTTTCCGCAAAGGAAGCAGTTATCAGTACTCTTGCTATTTTAACAGGTTCGGCTTCGGCATCACAACCGCTTTTGCAAACCCTGTTTACCTCCACCGCATCGGTAATATCATTTTTAACATTTACGCTTTTATATATGCCCTGTGTTGCGGCATTTACGGCGATGAAACGGGAAATTGGCAAAACAAGATATGCTGTTTTTGCTATGTGCTACTATACAGGACTTGCATGGGTAATGTCGTTTATTGTTTATCATATCGCCCTGCTTTTTTAGGAGAATAAAAAATGAATACGGCAGATGTTTTGATTATTACAGCAATTGTAACTATTGTTGTTTTAATAATAATATTTCTTATACGCCGCCGCAAAAAGCATAAAGGCTGCGGCTGCTGTTCCGGCTGCGACGGGTGTAAAAAATGTGAAAGATAAATATAAGGCAACGGAGTTTTAACCGTTGCCTTGATTTTATTCTGTTACGATTTCATACGGCCAACTTATTATTCCGCCGAAATCTTTTACATTGGTATACCCCATGTCAATTAACTTTTTTGCAGCAATTGCGCTTCTGCGACCGCTGCGGCAGTAAACAAGAATTTGTTGATTTTTATCGGTAAGCTCTTTTTCAGCGCGAGTTTGAATTTCATAATCGGGAATAAGTAAAGCATCTTTAATGTGCACTTCGTCATATTCTTCTTGGGTTCTCACATCGAGAATTATATATCCTTTTTCAGTATCTATGATCTGTTTGGCTTCTGATGCTGATATCATTTTATATTCTCCTTTTTCAGTTGCTTGGACGGAACAAGCCGAAATTATAAACGCCGTTAATATAAACGGTAAAAATAAAAATGTTTTTTTCATATGAACACCCCTGAATTTATTTATATCTAATTATAACATACCTAAGCAGATATTCCTGTAACTCAGTTACCTTTTATTATTGACTTTATTATAACTTTATATTATAATAAAAGAAAATAATAAAATAGTATGTATGGGACGAAGTGCAAAAGAAACAGATGTTAATAAATCAGTTGAGGGGATATATACACTTCCCGAATTCCGTAATCAAGGATATGCTGCTGCAATGGTTTCTGAGATAAGTAAAATTATTATAAATCAAGGGAAAACGGCTGTGCTGCTCACTGATATTAATAACGCAGCATCAAATAAATCCTATAAAAATGTAGGTTTTAAAGATGTGGGGAGATTAAGTGAAGTTGAATTTTATAAAGACTAAGTTTTAAAAAGAGGATAAAATGTCAGAGAATTTTATATTAAAGCCTATTGCGCACATCCATAATGATTTTAGCGATAAATTTGGGATACCGAGGCAGAGCGGGCTTGTAGACGATCTTGAATCCGTTATTGTTTTTGAGCCGGAATTTCGAAATGCCGAGGCTTTGCGGGGGCTTGAAGGCTTTTCTTATATATGGCTGATATGGCAGTTTACAAAAGCCGTTAAAGACGGTTGGTCGCCTACTGTTCGACCTCCCAGGTTGGGCGGAAACAAGCGTGTAGGTGTTTTTGCCACCAGATCCCCCTTTAGGCCTAACCCTATAGGCCTGTCTTCAGTAGGGCTTAAAAAAAATTATAAAGACAATTCTTTAGGATATGTCCTATATGTTTCCGGGGCTGATTTGCTTGATGGCACACCGATATATGATATTAAGCCGTATTTGCCGAATACAGACTGTCACCCCGATGCACTAAGCGGTTTTGCGGAAGAGTTTTTGGATTATTCGCTGAATGTTGAATGTTCTGATGAACTTTTGGCTGTTGTTTCTCAAACAAAACAAAAAGCCCTTTTAGGCGTTTTGGCACAAGACCCCCGCCCTTCATACCAAAACGACCCAGAGCGAGTTTATGGCCTTGTTTTTGCAGGGTATGAGATAAGATTCACTGTTAAAGACAATATTTTAACAGTTATAGACATTATAGAACGAGAAGTCAAATAAATTCAAAAAATATATCATACTATCAGGGGATACTATATAGTGCGATTGTTTTTTATGATGAAATTTAATATAACAATTTATTTTAGATTTACATTATGATTGAACATCTAAAAGATAAATGTAAGTATGATTTTGTAAGATTTGAAAAGCTATGGATTTTTTATTCTTCCTTAACTACTTTATATTTTATTTACTACATATTTGAATATAGGCATACTAATGCTTAACTAAGATAAAAAGGCACCCTACGTTAAATTGCGTAGAGTGCCCTTAACATTTTTTAGTTATCTTTTCACATCTAACGGAATGGTTTACTATATCAAAAAAATTATAATAATATTTAAAATTTAAAATATAGGATTTGGTGGGTTGTCGCAATAAACAGGGTGATTCAAGAATATTTCAATATTAATATTCACCGTCTACAGCTATAATAGCATCCAACGGTGGATTTTCACCCACAAGCCCAACGGCATAAACAGTGTAAATTGTACCGGGCAATAGTTTAACATTAGGAACTGTAAGTACAACTTGATTACTGCCGGCTGGGCTGACTTGTAAGGTATAATTCCCGGGTGCTACACTTATATAGTCGGTATATTGTTGATACCTTACATCGGAAAACAATTTTGTTCCATTTGGTAATGTAATATCCACAGCAGGTGCATTGGGTGATAAATGTGCAAACCTAATGTAAGAGCTGCGTTTATCAACCATAGGCATATATACCTCCATTATTGGCATTAGGCTGATATTTGCAAGTTTACCAACTGCTGCAATTGTGAAACTACTCTTTGGTGGTACAGTTAATTTTGTATTTATTACAGGGTTGATTTCCTGGCCTGCAGGATAAACCTGAATAGTATATTCTCCAGATTTTACCGGAACATAGTTTGTTAATTGTTTATATGTAAGATTTTTAGCGATTAAATTTCCGTTTGCGTATATGTCAACAGGGGGAGCATCAGGCGATGCATGGAGTATCCTTACATAAGAGTCTTCCGGTTTTGACATTTCAGCGTAACAAGGCCAATCTTCAAATTTATTCATGTTTTAAGTCTCCTTATTATAATATAAAAATTCATTATAATATATGTAAAATATCAGCACAATGACACCTCTCCTATCAAAAAAACAACCGCCGTAAATTTTCGGAGGTTGTTTGAAGGAATATTCAAGTTTTTTATATGCGCTTGAGTATAAATTTAAGTTTAAAGAAATTGTTTAAGTTGCTGCACATTATCCTCTTCAAATTTAAGCAATTTCTGCATTAGTTTAATAATGCTTGGTTCAGCATCATTGTACTTTTTTAAATTTTTAGTTGCGTCAATGATGCCCATGTTACTTCCGATAATCAACATTTCGGAAATATGTGAAGGCGTCTTATTAGTCATGGTTTGCATATTAATCATTAAATAAGTCTTTATTTTATCCAATGCACTAATGCCTTTTTCATCTTGCCCGTTTTCATTCAGAGCTTTTTTTGCTTCTAAATGTATTTGTTTATACTCGTTAAATTGTGATTCCAGATGTTTCTTAAAGTTTTCATCTTCAACTATACCCAGCAATTGTTTGATCGTATCTACTCCCATTTGGGAGTTTTGAAAAACAAAGTTTAACAGTTCAGTATTCCCATTCATTTTTACCACGCTCCATTATACTTAGTTTGTTCAAATAATAACTAAATATACAGATTGCTTTTTATGCATACTATAATATGAAAAATATAAAGAGGAGACCAAACAAAAAAAGTACATGTGTTTTTACCCATATTAAAACACTGATACATAAGATATTTCTTGTAATTATTGCAGGCCTAATTATAATTTGGTTATTATAAAAAGCAATAAAAAATAATATAAATTTTTAGGTGGGGGTAATTAAATTGAATATGAAGTAAAAATTAAAATAAATTAATTCTCTAAATGTTCACTTAATGGCCTATTGATTTTTACATTTTTTTATGATAAAATAAAAAATAAAAATTTTATTATTATATATATTATGGTTATTATCTGTTAGGCAGGTAAAAACAGGTATAACCCTTGCGACATTAATTAATGGTTTTTATAGCGATTAAAAGTTTCCATGTACAATTCATGTTGAGACGGTGGTATTGATGTCAAGGGTCTGATTGTAATGGCGAACTATGTTGGCCATTATTTTTTTAGTTAAAAATTTATAGAAATAAGATTATATAATCTAAGAATTAAGAGGTTGAATAATATGTTGTAGCCCGATAATCAGCCGATAAAATCAAGTAATTCAAAAATATTTAATAAATCAGGGAGACATGAAATGGGAAGTAAAATACAAAAACACTTATTGTCCATTATACTCATTTTAACATTGGTGATAGGCATATTACCGATTACAGGAGGGGCACAGGAAAGTACGGTTACAGAACAAATCGAACATGGCTTTATACCCATTGCAAATAAAACAGAGCTCAGACAAATTGAAAATATGCAGTCAAATACTTTTGGTGCAGGCACAGCTTATGAAAAGACTTATACAGGCGGTTTGGATAAAAAATACATACTAGTCAGCAATATTGATCTAAGCGGAGAAAACTTTGTACCGATTGGTTATAACGATGTTGATGATACCGTAGAAGATTTTGTAGGAACGTTTGATGGTAACGGATATACCGTTTCAAACCTTACCATTGACAGAGAAAAAGAATTGCAGGGGCTGTTCAGCAAGCTCGGAAACGGAGCAGTAGTTGAAAATATTAACATAAACGGAGCAACCTTGAAAACAGATTCACGTACAGGCGTTATTGCAGGACAAGCAGAAGGTTCCGTTATACGTGACAGCAGTATAACAAACGTAAATTTTGATTTTAACGACAGTGATAAAATAAGAAATTGCATCGGCGGCTTTGTGGGTAAATCATATAATGCAGAATATAAAAACCTAAAGTTAAACGAATTTTATATGATAAATGATAATGGTAAAGGCCCTTGGAATATGCGCATGAATATAGGCGGAATTACCGGCTTTTTGGATAGCGGAAGTATCGTCGATGTGAATGTGGATAATATAAAAATTCATGCGGCGGCTGATAATGTATTGGAAACAGGTGCTTATTATATTGTTATGAGGGTTGGCGGTGTTGCCGGAGAAATCCAAAACTCCTCTACAAAAGAAATGACTGTAGATAATTGTACAGTTACAGATTTAGATTTTAAATTCGGTATGGACGGCGGCACATCTCCTTCAGGTGGTTTAATTGGTATGGTTGGCGGCCCTGTTGATTATGAAATAAAGAGTGATATTTTTATAAAAAACAGCTCGGTTGCAGGAAATGTACTGGGCACGCCAGGTGGACTCGGAATTACATATTTTGGTGGTTTTATCGGGTATGCAGGCAGTGTTGTTTCTACTAAAATAAATGTGTTTCTTGAAAATTGTAATTCATCTGTAATGGTAAAAGATATACTGACCGATTTTAGTTATTCAGATACGGCAACATCACATGGAACAGGTGGGTTTGCATCAAATCTGAACTATGTAAAAGCTGTTAACTGCTCTGCGGCAGGTTCGCTGGACAGCGGTGCTTTAGTTGGTACAGGCGGCTTTGCAGGACATATATCAAACAGTTCTATAGAGGGCTGTAGTGCCTCAGGTGATGTTCTCGGATATTTTAATTTATCTGGGTTTGCCATGTTTGTAAATAATTCAAATATTAAACAATGTTATGCAACAGGCGATATAAAAAAAGCTACTGACGGTATAAGTACGTTGAATTTATCAGGTGGATTTGTATGTTGGATAAACGGTAATTCAACAATTACTGATTGCTACTATACCGGTGATATTGGTGATGAAGACAGCTATATGATTGGTGGTTTTGCATATCGGTTAGGTGGAACGGTAACCAATACTTACACCTCGGGTGTGGTTAAAGGTAACAGCAGATATGCTTTTGCATGCACCGATACAGACGCTGTTACAAGTTCTTATTGGAACACAACTGCAAATCCCGATATAAGTGCAACTCCTGAGGGTAAGGGGGATATTCACGGCGTTTCTTATGATAATATGAAAAAGAAAGAAACATTTGTGAACTGGAACATCTCAGATAAAAATGAAAGAGCTGCTACCATATGGAAAATTGAAGAGGGTGTGAAAACCCCATATTTTACTCCGAAACAAAGCAGCGATGCAATGTTGATTAATCTTACTATAAGTAGCGGTACACTTTCCCCTGTTTTTACAAAGGAAGTGTGTGAGTATAACACATCAGTTGTAAATAATGTTCAATTTGTAACATTAACACCAACTGTAAGTAATGAAAATGCGATTGTATTTGTTGATGGTAAAGAGGTTATCAGTAATAGTGCATCTGATGAAATTGCACTGGTAATCGGAAGTAACTGTATTACTGTTGAAGTAATAGCCCAGGACGGTACTAAAAAACAGTATTTTGTTACGGTAGTGCGTGAAGCACCGGAAGAAGGCAAAGGAAATATTAACGGAGTTTTAACTAACGACGTTAAACCCGACCCTGAAAAGCTTAAGGATGTAACTGTTACGGTAAAACACGGCGAAGAGGTGCTTGATCAAACGGTTACGAACTCTTTAGGTGAATATAGTTTTACTGATATTGAATATGGAATTTACAGTTTGGTTGCTACAAAGGGCGGGCAAACTGTTACAAAGATTATTAAAGTCTCAAATGCTACCGAAAATGGGGATATGGTATTACCAATGGGGCAGAAGAATACAGTTGTTGAAACAAAACCAAATACGCCTCCGATAGCGGTTGAGGGGCTTAATCATCTGTTTTCAGCTCCTGCAGTCAGCGATCCTGTAAAGGGAGTTACTCAAGCGGATTTAGATGCTGTAACAAGCGGTGGTAAAGTTGAGATCAAACTTACGGCTGAGAAAAAGAAAGAATCAGATGTGGCAGAAGATGCTGCAAAGCTTAAAATATTAACCGGAACCGGAAAAGAGTTTATATTAATCGACCTAACTGTTACAAAGAAAATTAATGACAATGACCCAGTGCGTCTAACTGAATTGAGTGATGTAGTTGAAATAGTCCTTGAAATTCCCAATGATTTGAAAGATAAGACAGCACTTTCCGTTTTAAGGGTGCATGATAAAAATGCAGAAGTTCTTTCTTCTTCTGAAACTGATGATGAATATTTCCGAGTTGAAGGAAATTATATTCATATTTTTGTTAAAAAATTCTCTACTTATGCTATAGCTTTTGATAAAGTAGGCGGGGAAATAGTACCAGGTACAGGCGACATTATAAATACTGATTTACCAGAAAAGAACAATGATGAAATTAACCATGAAATAAATAACGAAATGAATGAGAATCCAAATACAGAGGACACCAACGGATATTTACTTCTTGTCAGTGGTTTAGCTCTTTTATCCCTCATGGGAGTTATACTGATCGGATGCAAAAAAAGTAAGCATGAGAGATTGAAAAATAAGTTTTTAAATAATATAGTTGAATAGTTTTACTGCTGTACTTGCTTGAATTTATAAAATCTGATATGTGAAAAAACACGAAATAGCAGTGGGTTATGTACAATATTAGGAGGTGTTTTTATGTTTAAGTATTTACTGTTTGAAAATCAGCTCCAAGATTCTGAATATAACAGTGAGCCTGAAGATAAGTTGTTGTATAAAGATCTCAATCTGGATATTATTATTGCCGAACTGTGTAAAATAACAAAGGATTACCCTGTCTCGTATATCCGAAAGATGAATAAAAACCAAGATATAGCTGTTTTTAGAAATGAAATTTTTAAAGAATTTCTCTGCTGTGATATACTTGATACAGTGGAGAAAATTTGTATCGAAATATCAATGTTAAAAAATAAATATGACCATGTGTTAAAATTAACTGATGAATTGCAGAGCAAAATTGCTAACATTTATGTTTTACATAGCTATTTTGAACTTATAGACAAAATAGTCGAATTTCTCTCATCATTCAAGTCAGCCGGAATAAAAAAAGCTATTGAATTATTTGACGGATACTTAAAACAGCTTGAAACAGAGTCTGTGAGGAGGAAAGTCGTTGCTGCAAAAGACTTACTCGACTGTTATTTCAATCTATCTTTTGAACTAGATCGGTCTTGTAAAAAAATTAATTTTTTTAGTGAAAATTTAGAGAATTCACCTTTTTTAACTAACCTCGATAGTTTGAGCCGCGATCTTACAGGGGTTTCAATTATAAAACCTTTTTCCATTGTTAGCAATGAAAATTTAATGCATCTTGAGGAATATGCATTAAAGTACATTTCATCCATCCATAACGATTTAAGAGAGTGCCTTTCTGAAATTCCTGAAATATCGTTGATATGGAATGACCTATTGTCTTTTAAAATTCAAATATCGTTTTATTATGCGCATTTAAAACTAATAAAAAAACTCCAACAAAAAGGATTACCGTTTTGTTTTCCGAATTTTGACAGATCAGTGCGTGTTGTCGGCAGTGGACTTTATGATCTTAGCCTTGGCGTACTTAATCTTGAAAATGAGTCTTTTAAAATGACAATGAACGATATCTCTATAATTCCAGAAACTTTCGGATTTATTTTAACAGGTGCAAATCAGGGAGGTAAGACAACATTTTTACGTTCGGTAGGGCTTTCCTGTTATCTTGCAATGTGCGGTTGTCCAGTCCCGGCAAGTGAGATTACGATATATCCATATAGGAGCATATATTCATTCTTTTATTCAGAGGAGGTCAACGAAAGCGGTTCGAGTCGTTTTGAGAGAGAAGCAAGGCTGTATGTTTCCCAATACCAAAAGTTCGATGAGAGTTCGCTTATCCTTTTTAATGAATTTTTTGTCGGAACAAACAGAGTAGAAGGCGTTGGAATATTAAAACAGAGTATAATCGACCTTATAACAAAAAAATCAACATTCGCCTATGTTACTCATTTTCAAGAAATTTATACAATACTTGGTGGTGATGTTAACAACCGGATACAATATTTAAAGGTTAAAGTATCAGAAGGGTTAGGAAACCGCCGGATATATAAAATTCAAAAAGGCTTGCCTGACGGCAGAGCATACTCGGAAAGTATTACTGCCGGTTATGGGTTGACCTATGATGGGCTGACTGAGCTTTTCAGGAATAACAGGGGGGATAAATGAAAAATATGAATTTACTTTATGGCAACGGTGAAAAGCATATGTCATCATCCGCCACAGATGATATGTTGTTTGAATGCTTGCAAGAAAGTGTATTTGTAACTACCCCGGAGTTGTACCATTGTTTTATTAACGTTATTTCATCTCCTGTTGTGATAAAGTCAGATATTGAAAAACGTCAGGAAATCATTGGAGACTTTATAAAAAACAGAGGTCTTCCTGAAAAAATGCTGGAAATTTGTAAACAAGTAAAAAGTATTCAGGTTGAAAGAAGTAAAAATATCTATGAAAAAACTAATTCAAGAAAACGTATACAAATAAATCTTGAAGTTATAAGTAAAATTTTCGAGGCTATTGAAGATTTGGGAAACCTTCTTAGAAAATGCGAGTTTAATGCCCCTGTCTTAAACGAGATGAAAACATATTTTACTCGTACAAAGGATTTTGAAGCTTTTTATCAAGGATTGTTTGAGATTGCTTCAATATATGCCCCCCATTATATTATTAAAGGTACTATTGCGTTTAACGATATTGCAAAGTTTAAAACAATGACCTTGAATGACTTTGAAATAAGAACTACTCAGAAAAAAACCTGGTCTATATTTAATGCAGAAAAAGATAATATTGACGTTGTAAGGTATGAAAATAATAGTGGAATAGAACGGCATTTAGACGAAATAATGGAAAAAGCAGCATATGATTTTTGTGGTGTGCTTTCTGCTATATATTCGTTTTATAAAGAATTGTTTGGTTCACTGTATGAGCAAATAATGTTTTATCGTTCTACCATTGTATTTATAGAATATTTGAGAGATAACAAATATAATTTTACTTTTCCTCAATTTACAGATAAGGAACATAGTATCAACACGAAAGGGCTGTATCTTCTTCCTCTTGCCATAAAAAACAAAACAGGTATAACTGATTCAAACGATTTTGAGTGCGAAAAAAGCAGTTCTTTTATAATAACAGGATATAATCGAGGAGGTAAAACTACATTTCTTCGAAGTATCGGGTTTGCGCAGATATTAGCTCAATCTGGCCTTCCTGTCCCTGCCACAGATTATGAGTGTTCTGTATTTGATTTTATTCTGTCGCATTTTCCGAAAAATGAAGATAAATTTATGACCCATGGTATGTTTGAGGAAGAGGTTGCCGCTCTTCGGGAAGATATTAATTACATAAAATTTAATGCACTTGTGATGATGAATGAATCTTTTTCAACAACAGTTGAAAAAGAGGGGGAAGTAATTGCCCGAAACGTGATAAAGGCTCTTTCCGAAACCGGATCCCTTACATTATTTGTAACCCATTTTTATGATTTGGCTGTAAATATGGGGAAATCGGGCGATGCAGAAAATCTCATTACAGAAAAATATGAAAAACCAAATTCACGTAAAAACTTTAGAATAGTCAAAGGCACTCCTATACAAAATTATAAAATTGATCTTAACGATTTTATATAGAAAACTTAAATCTGCTATTCACTCTTTTGAATCTCGTCTGGCAAATGAAATTTTACAAATCTTAAGTCTTTTTCAAGTTATATGATTAGCATTCATCAAACTAGAGGGCGGTTTTGATTGTTTGGATAAGGCTTACGTTGAGGCATGTTTTACAGTTGATAGCAAAAAACCCCGTGGAAACGGGGTTTTTACTAAGTGAGGATGTTTGGATAGAGACTTTTGCGCATATTTAAATAGATATAACGCTTATTAATATATAGACAATTAACTCAAAAGCTGGCTCCTCAGTAGTGAAAAGCCCGTAAAAGCGGAGCTGTTTTCAACTTTGTCTGTATAATTATTTATTCAACCGTAACGGATTTTGCAAGATGCCTTGGTTTATCAACGTCGTTTCCGCGAAGAACTGAAGCATGATATGCTAAAAGCTGCATTATGGTTACTGCCGGGAATATGGAGAATAAATCGTCTATTTCAGGCAGAACTATTTTCCTTTTGCAGGGCACGGTGAAGTTTTTGTCTGTGTTAGCAGAGCATATTGCCAAAACATTTGCATGGCGTGCCGTTACCTCACGAATACCCGATATAGTTTTTTCACATACTTCGGGGACGGTAAGAAGGGCGATAATGGGGGTTTCTTCGGTTACAAGTGAAATAGTACCGTGTTTCATTTCACCAGCGGCGAAAGCTTCGCTGTGAATGTATGAAATTTCTTTCAGTTTAAGAGAACCTTCGGCGCAAACCGATGCATCTGCACAACGCCCTATATAGAATAGGTTTGAGGCATTATAAATGTCTTTTGCACAGTCTTCAATTTCCTCTTCCATAGCGATTGCCGCAGCAACTGCTTTCGGCATTTCGTTTTGCATTTTTGCACAAAACTCACGTGCATAGCTTTCTTCGATTTTATGATGAATAAGACCCATATGCGCAGCTAAAATATATAAAACCGCACATTGAACCATATATGCTTTTGTGCTTGCAACGGCAATTTCGGGGCCTGCACATGTATATATAACGCTGTCTGATTCACCTGCAATTGTTGAACCGATTACGTTTACAACAGAAAGGGTTTTAATGCCCCTTTGTTTTGCATATCGCAGGGCGGCAAGGGTATCCGCCGTTTCACCTGATTGTGAAATTAAAATAACAAGTTCGTTTTCGTTTAAAATAGGTTCTCTGTATCTGAATTCGCTGGCGATTTCGACATCAACCGGCACGCCCGAAAGCTTTTCCATTACACTTTTGCCCACAAGCCCGGCGTGCATTGCGCTGCCGCATGCAACTATGTGAATACGTGTTATGTTTTGTAAAAAATCTTTTTGGAGCTGTGCCGCTTCAAAATAGGGCAATCCGTTACGAAGACATGTGCTTACTGTTTGATAAAGAACATCTGGTTCTTCATTAATTTCTTTAAGCATGAAATGCTCGTAACCGCCTCGTTGTGCCTGCTCGGCATTCCATTCAACAGCTTTAAGAGGAACGTCGACATTGTTCATGTTGTTGTCTATAAAAGAAATTTCTGAATTGTTTAATATTATTAAAATGCCGTCGTCTGGGCGGTAATAATCTTTTGCTGAATCTACAATTGCAGTTAAATCCGATGCAATATAGACGCCGTGTTCGGTACGGGCAGCAATTAGCGGGCTGTCATGCCGAATTGCATAAATTTGACCCGGCTTGTCTTTAAAAAGAATTGTAAATGCATATGAGCCCCTTATATCTTCAACCGCCCGGAAAATTGCACAGGCGGGGTCTAGATATATTCGGTAATAATAATCCATAAGACAAGCTGCTATTTCTGAATCTGTTTCGGATTTAAAGGTGTATCCGTGTTCTTTCAAAAATGAGCCGAGATCAGCATAATTTTCTATAATCCCGTTGTGTACAAGTGATAAAAGCTCTGTTGAATGAGGGTGTGCGTTAACATCTGAAGGGGAGCCGTGTGTTGCCCACCGTGTATGACCTATTCCGCAACCATTATCCGTAATAGGGGAGGAAAGAACCTTTTCTTCAAGATTGCTTATCCTTCCGTGTGATTTGATAGTGTTGATATTTAAACCGCTCAGTGAAATTCCGGCGGAATCATAACCTCTGTAAGAAAGAGCCTGTAATCCTGCAAGAAGCACGGGAACAGCATCTTTATCGCCTGAAAAACCAATAATGCCACACATTTCTTTTAATACTCCGTTCTGCCGCTTTTTTTAGCGTTTTTTTATAATAGTGCCTTCTTTTTTATAAATACTGTTTGACGGAACACATCCGCGGACGGATGATAAAGGATAAACCTGTGTGTTCCTACCTATAATAACTCCGGGGTTTAAAACACTGTTACAGCCTATTTCTGCATAATCGCCTACGATAGCCCCGAATTTTTTATAACCTGTTTCATAAACATCTTTTTTGTTCTTAACAACAACAGGCGTTTTGTCGCCTTTAACATTTGAAGTTATAGCTCCTGCACCTAAATGTGCACAGTAGCCCAAAACAGAGTCTCCCACATAATTATAATGGGGAACCTGAACACAGTCGAACAAAATTGCATTTTTTATTTCTGTTGAGTTTCCTACCACTGCCGATTCGCCTATAATGGCACTGCCGCGTATAAATGCACAGTGACGTATTTCTGCTTTGTGCCCGATAATACAAGGGCCTTGAGCTGTTGCGGTTGGGGAAATTGTTGCTGAATTGGAAACCCAGACGTTTTCTGCGATTTTTTTATATTCGTCTGTAGGAAGTTCCAAACCTGTTTTTATAATATAATCAGAGATTTTATCAAGAACTTCCCAGGGAAACTTACAACTTTCTAAAAGTTTTGATGCAATGGTATGGGAAAGGTCAAAAATATCTGATACTGTTATATCACTCATTATTTAAATTATCCTTCCTAATTATTTGAAACATAACCTTTTGTTTTTAATATTTCAATAATTTCATCTGTTGCTTTTTCACAAAAATCACGGTCCGGCCCCTGAGCCATAACGCGAATAACTAGCTCGGTTCCGCTTTCACGGATAAGAATTTTGCCGTCATCACCGAATTGTTTATTGATTAAAGCTGCTTTTTCAAGAACGTCTTCATCTTTTGCTGCCTGAGAACGGTTTTCTACACGAATGTTTTTAAGAACCTGGGGGAAAATTGTAACAGGTGCAGCAAGTTCGCTTAAAGGAAGCTTTTTGTCAAGCATCTCTTCCACTATCATTAATGCAGTTAAAATGCCGTCTCCTGTAGTGGCATACTTTTGCATAATTATATGGCCGGACTGCTCACCGCCTAACATATATTCACTTGCGCTCATCATCTCATAAACGTTTTGGTCGCCTACATCTGATTGTACACAATTTATGCCAGCTTCTTTAAGGGCTTTATTAAGCCCACTGTTGGACATTATAGTGCAAACAACCGTGTTGTTATTTAAATTTCCTTTATCTTTGAGGCGGTTTGCAAAAACATAAAGAATGTGATCTCCGTTTATTTCATTGCCTTTTTCATCAACAGCAATACATCTGTCCGCATCTCCGTCAAAGGCGAATCCTACATCAAGATGATTTTCTCTAACAAATTGTTGTAACACTTCTATATGTGTAGAACCTGCATTTTGATTGATATTTGTCCCGTCCGGATTTGCATTCAGCACAAATGTAGATGCCCCCAGTGCATTAAACACCGCCGGACCAATCATCCATGAAGCACCGTTTGCACAATCAATGCCGATACGCATGTTTTTATATGAATGTGCTGCAAGAGAAATTAAATATCCGATATATCTGTTTCGCCCTGCGCTGTAATCTATAATTCTACCAATATTTTCTTTGGTTGCAAGGGGAAGACCTGTTCCTTCTAAACCCAATGCTTTAAAATCACCGGAAAGATACGCTTCTATAAACGAAAGGGTACGGGTATCCATTTTTTCACCGTAACGGTTAACAAGTTTTATACCGTTGTCGCTATAAGGGTTATGTGATGCAGAAATCATTATTCCGCAATCAAAATTTTCCTGACGTGTGACGTAAGAAACGCTTGGGGTTGTTGTTACATGAAGCATATACACATCTGCACCAGAACAGGTAAGACCTGCAGAGAGGGCATATTCAAGCATATAACTTGACAGACGTGTGTCTTTGCCAAGTGCTATACGGGGTTTATATCCGATTTTTCGGCAGTCGGACAAACTGCTGGCATAATACCAGCCTAAGAATTGACCGATTTTAAATGCATGCTCTGCCGTAACATCTGCATTGGCCTCACCTCTAAATCCGTCTGTCCCAAAAAACTTCTTTTCAAAAGGAAGCGAATTTGTTATATTCATATTACTATTTATATCATTCTGTATTTCTACGTCTTCATGTAAAAAGTCATCAGTTGAAATTTTAAACAAATCACATATTTGCAAAATTTTATCTATTTGGGGAAGTGCCTGATCCATTTCC
Organism: Clostridiales bacterium; assembly: GCA_003343705.1. Taxonomy (GTDB): domain Bacteria; phylum Bacillota; class Clostridia; order Oscillospirales; family UBA644; genus QAKR01. Next base: position 27,247 of record QAKR01000031.1, read on the forward strand.
CATTTTGAAACTGATTGTCTGGAAACACCAAGCTTGTCGGCAAGGCTTTCTTGTGAAATTCCTTCTTCTGTACGTAAACGTGTTATCTTTTCGCCTATTGTCATTTTATAATCCTCCTTTAAGCGATATTATTCACAACCTTCTCTATTTTAGATTATAACATTTCAAAAATTAAAATTCAACCAACTTTACATTGAAATTTTGTCAACCGCTGGTTGCGGGCTTTTTTACATACTTTATTATATGTTATTGTTTGCATTTTGAAAAAAATAAACCGTTAAATTTAAATTTAATGATTTATATTTATATATTTGTTGTAAAAACAACAGATTAATATTGAAAAGTATAATATAATTAAGCCAGAACAAAAGGTTGACACAACAGGAGGAATAGAAATGATCAGAAAAATAATTAAAATCGATGAAGAAAAATGTAACGGATGCGGTTTATGCGCAAAAGCATGCCACGAAGGGGCTATTGGAATGGTACAGGGTAAAGCAAAACTGTTAAGAGATGATTATTGCGACGGTTTGGGTGATTGTCTGCCCTCTTGCCCTACAGGAGCAATAAGCTTTGAAGAGCGTGAAGCAAAGGAATATAACGAAGCGGCGGTAATAGCAAATAAGCTTAATAAACAAGGTGAACCTTTGCCTTGCGGATGCCCCGGAACACAATCAAAAACAATAAAGCATGAAAATAAAACATGCGCTTGCGATGAAACAGAAAAGGCAGAAAGCAGGCTTTCACAATGGCCTGTCCAGATTAAACTTGTGCCTGTTAACGCACCGTATTTTGATAATGCAAATCTTCTTATTGCTGCGGATTGTTCTGCATATGCTTACGGAGATTTCCATAATAAATTTATTAAAAATAAAATTACCTTAATCGGCTGCCCAAAGTTAGACGAAGGTGACTACAGCGAAAAACTAACAGCAATCATAAAAAATAATAATATAAAAAGCGTTACTGTTGTAAGAATGGAAGTTCCTTGTTGCGGAGGGATTGAAAATGCTGTGAAAACAGCACTCCAGAACAGCGGTAAATTTATTCCGTGGCAGGTTGTTGTTATTTCCACCGACGGTAAAATAATTGAATAACAGGAGGCATTAAAAATGATTGAGAAATTGTTTAATTTTTATACCGGAAATGAAAAGACCATTGAGAAAGTTATAAAAGATGATAATATTCATTTAATGCATATGGTGTTGAATAACGGTGAGAACCTTCCTGAACATTTTACAAATGCTAATATTTATATGGTTGTTGTGAGAGGTGTTCTTAATATACAGCTTGACGACCAATCGGTGAATGAATACAAATCGGGTCATGTCTTAAACATTCCTTTAGGAATAAAAATGCAAGTTAAAAATATTTATAATGAAGTTTTGGAGCTTTTTGTAATTAAGGCACCGGCTCCCGAAAATAATATTTTATAGTAGGAGGGTATAATATGAGCATGTTTTGTTATCAATGCCAGGAAACAGCAGGTGGTAAAGGTTGTACCATAGGCGGAGTATGCGGGAAAAGTGAAGAAGTTGCAAAGTTACAGGATTTATTAATTTATTCTCTTAAGGGCTTGTCGGAAATTATAGTTAAAGGGAAAGTTGATATAAACTTTACCGATAACATAAATTACGAAGTTTTGAACAGTTTGTTTATGACAATAACAAATGCAAATTTTGATGCTGATGCAATAGAAAATCAGATAATAAAAATGCTATCTTTAAGAGATTATTTAAGTGAAACCACAAAATGTGAAAATTTACATGATGCGGCGTTATTTATTGTAAACAACAAGGATGAAATGCTTGAAAAAGCAGCTTGTCTCGGAGTTTTAGCAACTGAAAACGAAGATGTACGCTCATTGCGTGAAATGATTGTTTATGGGCTTAAAGGTATGGCTGCATATGCTGAACACGCAAAAAATGCAGGTAAAGAGAACAAAGAGATTAATAATTTTATTTATAAGGCATTGGCGGCTACCCTTGACGATCCGCTATCAATAGAAGAGCTTGTTGAATTGACACTTAAAACAGGTGAGTACGGTGTGAAAGTTATGGCTCTTTTAGATGAAGCTAATACGGGAAAATACGGTAACCCGGAAATTACAGAAGTTGACATAGGCGTGAAAACAAATCCTGCAATACTTATATCAGGCCACGATTTAACAGATTTAGAGCAACTTTTAGAGCAAACACAAAATACCGGTGTGGACGTTTATACCCACAGCGAAATGCTGCCCGCACATTATTATCCCGCATTTAAAAAATATAAAAATTTTATAGGTAATTACGGCAATGCATGGCATAAACAGCTCGAGGAGTTTAAGTCTTTTAACGGGCCTGTCCTTTTTACGACAAACTGTATTGTGCCGCCCAGAAACGAAGAAATCAGAAGCAGAATTTTTACAACCGGGTCTGCAGGATTTCCGGGCTGTAAGCATATTTGTGCGGATAAAGCCGGAAAAAAAGACTTCTCCCAAATTATATCCCTGGCAAAAAAACTTCCACCGCCGCAGGAGATTGAAACCGGGAAAATAATCGGCGGTTTTGCCCACAATCAAGTTCTTTTACTTGCAGATAAAGTGGTGGATGCAGTTAAAAAAGGTGCAATAAAAAAGTTCTTTGTTATGGCTGGATGTGACGGCCGTATGAAATCAAGAGAATATTATACCGAATTTGCGCTAAAACTACCGAAAGATACAGTTATATTAACAGCAGGCTGTGCCAAATATCGTTATAATAAACTTAACCTTGGTGACATTAACGGAATTCCGAGAGTTTTAGATGCCGGACAATGCAACGATTCATATTCCCTTGCTTTAATTGCTTTAAAGCTTAAGGAAATTTTCGGGCTTGATGATATTAATAAGCTACCAATTGCCTTTAACATTGCATGGTATGAGCAAAAAGCCGTTATTGTGCTTCTTGCGCTACTTTATTTGGGTGTGAAAAATATTCATCTTGGGCCAACTCTTCCGGGCTTTTTATCAGAAAATGTTGCAAAAGTTCTTGTTGAAAGATTCGGTATTTCCGGTATCGGCTCCACAGATGATGATATTAGCCTGTTTTTAAACAGCTGATAAAGAAAGGATTTTAAAATGAAAGCAATAATTGACAGAGAAGGTTGTATTTCCTGCGGACTGTGCGAAACACTTTGTCCTACCGTTTTTCGTATGGCGGAAGATGGGCTTGCCGAAGCTTATGTTGACCCTATCCCCGAAGATGAGGAGACGGCGGCAGAAGAAGCTCGGGACGGTTGCCCAGTATCGGTTATATCAATAGAATAAATAAGAAAAAACCTTAATAATCCAAAATGATTATTAAGGTTTTTTTATTAATATTGATTTTTTTTAATGTTTTTAATTTTCTTTGAAATGTTTTTATGCCATTGTTCTTTTTGTTTGAGATAACTGCTTTTATCATCTGAAAATTTAGCTTCAGATTTAAGTTTTAGGTAACTTTCCCAGCGATCCGGTTCAAGTTCCCCGTTTAAAATAGCTGCTTTTACGGCACAGCCAGGTTCACTTTGATGTTTACAGTCGCTGAACTTGCATTGCCCCAAATATTTTTCAACATCGGAAAAGCTTTGCCCCAGACCTTGCGAAACATCCCACATACCAAGCTCTCTCATGCCAGGAGTGTCGATTATCATTACACCAGACTTTAGCATTATAAGCTGCCTGTGGGTTGTTGTATGTCTGCCTTTACTGTCGTCTTCGCGGATTTCATTAACCGCCATGATTTCTTCTCCTGCAAGAGCGTTTACAAGGCTTGATTTACCTACGCCGGAAGAGCCTAGAAATACTATTGTTTTCCCCGGTTTTAAATACTCCGAAAGTGAGTCAAGCCCGAAACCTGTTTTGGCACTAACTGCGAAAACACAAGCCCCGATTGCGATCTTCTCTGCAATTTTAATCTGATCAGAAAAGTTGTCTGTTATGTCTGCTTTTGTTAAAATCACCGCAGGAACTGCCCCTGACTGCCATGCAAGAGTTAAATATCGTTCTAATCGACGAGGATTAAAGTCAAAATTAAGTGACTGCAAGATAAAAACATAATCAAAATTTGCCGCAACTGCCTGTTCGCCCATTCCCGGAGACGGATCACGCCTGGAAAAAAATGTTTTACGAGGAAGTGTTTTTGTAATGCGGCTTTCTCCGTTTTTAGACCAGTCTATAATTACAAAATCACCTGTTGTGGGAAAGGGTTCATTTTTTGTATAATATTCACTTGATTTAAGACAAGCAAACCCCGAACCCTTTTCACAAATAATTTCAAAGCGATCTCTGTATGCCGCTGTAATACGTGCTGGGATACCTGTATCGTTTTGAGATACCATTGACGGAATAAATCCGTAATCTATTATATTCAAGTTTATTCTCCTTCAATAATTCACTTTGTTGATTTATATTATAAAAAATCATATATGCAAATCTCCTTTCTTCAAGGGGCTTTTTTGAAAAAGAATATAAAAATACCGCAGAAGCAGCCTTTTGTGACTGTCACCGCGGAAATGGTTTACAGTATTCGGCTTAAGAGCAAAGCAACAAAACGCAGCTTTTAATCTGCGGATATTTGTTGCCCTTTATATTCTGTTTTACAAAAAAGCCACCTTATTAGTAGCAATCATCAAAATACAGCTCCTTTCAAATTCCATATAGGAATTATTAAATAAATTATATCATGCAGTATAACATATGTCAATATGAAAATATTGTTAACATTTATTTTATATTTTAAAAAATGTTCATCGGTTTAACCGATGAACATTTGTGTCCAATAATTGCCGTCTTTCACATACCCCACACCTATTTGTTTAAATGAAGAATTCAAAATGTTTGCGCGGTGGCCGCTTGAATTCATCCAGCCGTCAACAACGGACTTTGGTGTCGTATAACCTTTAGCAATGTTTTCTCCTGCTGTTTTATATGATATATTAAAGTTTTTAATCATATCAAACGGAGATCCGTAGGTTGGACTTGTGTGTGAAAAATAGTTCTTGTCGTGCATGTCTTGTGACTTGTATCTTGCAACTCTGGATAATTGCCAGTTTGTAGTGAATTTTGCTAAACCATTCTGTACTCTTATTTGGTTTACAAGATCAATTACCTGCTGTTCATAAGAAGTTATATTGGTGTCTAATAAAGGAACATAAACTTTGTCACCCGGGTATATTAAATTGGGGTTTTTAAATTGAGGATTTGCAGATATAATTTCACTTAACCCAACTTGATATTTAACCGATATTTTCCAAAGACTGTCTCCTTTTACTACCGTATACGTATCGGTTGCTGCGTTAGTACAAAGTACAGAACCAGATACAGCCATTACGGTTACCAATATAAAAATAAGAAATTTCTTTTTCATTTTAATACAACTTTCAATTTTTATACCGGAATTTTAACAAGCTCATTCTATGGTTTAGTTGCTTCACCGCAATTGGTTTGATGTTAATATGAAGTTAAAACATCCTGAAAAACAGTTCCATAGAATGAGCTTTATTTATACGAATTTTAAGTTTTGCAATATTGTTATTTTTTAATAAAACCAAATTCCCAAACAATTTTTTTCTACTTAAAATTCTAATGTTATTATCTGTTGCAAACTTAAAATTATAGATTGAAAGTTTTGGCTTTGCGGGAAAATAAATATAATTAGAAACTTAAAATTATAGTAAAATAGGCATTTAACAGAGTTTGTATACAAATAATTAATTAATGGTAATGATTATAATTATAGGTAAATTTTTTATGTGATATTAAAAAATATAAAAAAACAAAATGTGATAACAAAAATATGTATTAATACCTTGAAATATCACAAAATATGTGATATAATATTTTTATAATGTGGGGCACAAAGCGTGTTTTTGTAGAGATATCATATACTTTTATATATTATCATTCAGAAGGTGGGGTTTTTACGGATATTAACGAATTAATTGAAACTGTTATTCTAAAAACGAAAACATCTGAAAATGAATATAGAGATGAGCCTATTATAAGAACGGCGGCGGATATGATTAAATTTACCCCGCCTAAATATCGTGAAATGCGATTGTTGGCAAAATATAATTTTGATAATGAGTCTGATAAAACATTTTACGAACAAGGTAAGTTTATGGAGGACTTTGAAGACGATTTTGATTACAACGGAGACTACTCCAGATATTATCCTACTTATCAAACAATGAACGACCGCCAGTTAAGAGGTTATTTCTCTTGGAGAACAAAAGTAAGAAAAGGCGATATAACCCAAACTTCATTGTCTTTTGCTTTTATTTATATTTATGAGATTTTAAACCAAATCGGCGTTGAAACACCAGAAGAAGGGTTTTGGACATTAAAAAAATTTTGGAACGTTTATAAAGAATTTGATTTTCGTGTTGATCGGTATCTTAAGTTATGGCTTGCGGATTATATAGTTTATTATAATCTAGACAAAGCGTTGTTTAACGAAATTCCCGATATGAATTTTAATAATGAGGTTGTTGTTCTATTAAATTATTCTGACCATACATCCGACGAAATTTTTAATGCTTTAATTTCTTTATCAACTTACAACCTGCAAAATTCTAAATTTTTTAAGCAATATCCGGATGATGTTAAAAACGTTGTGGTTAATGTTTACGGGCGGCTTTTCGAATATTATGAGAAAAACCGAAAAATCGGTATTTGCGAAAAGTTTTTCGGCAAAGTTCTTATAAGCCCGTATAATATGTTTAATTCTGCAGTTTTTTATGACCGAAATAATAAAAATTTTGAGTATGAAATAAACCAGGTAACAAAATTTATATCCAGAAACGGAAACTGGACATGTAAGCGTTTTTTATGCTATAAAGATAAAAATAAAAAAACAGGTGAGCTTTTAAAAGCAATCGATTCATTAATGCGTCAAAAATATAATTTTAAATCTTATTTAAAAGCCGAAACAATAAAGCTGTATCAGGATATAATTAATGAAGAAACAGATAAGTATCAGGAAGCTAAACGAAAAGCGGCGTTACCAAAAATTGAAATCGATATTTCAAAGCTTCAGGATATAAGAAACACTTCAATTGAAACGCAAAATAAATTGATCGTTGAAGAATCTGTTGAAGATTTACCTCAAATTGCACCTGTGGAGGAAAAACAAACAAATACTTTAAATTTAAGTGATGTAGAATATTCCTTTATAAAGTGCCTTTTAAATAAAGCTCCTTACAACGACTTACTAAAAACAAGGGGAATTATGCTTTCCGTTATTGTTGACAGCATTAATGAAAAACTTTTTGATTTGTTTAATGATACGGTAATTATTTATGAAGAAGACAAGCCCGTTGTTATTGAAGATTATTTGGATGAACTGAAAGGAAAAACAGAGAAATGAATGTACCTAAAAGGATAGCTTCCGTTATTATAAACTCTTTAAAAGGCGGCGTTGTGCCCAGAGTAGGCTTGCCGTATATTACAGTTGGGCGTGAAACGGAGATTAACGCCCTTTTACATGACGTGGATATTATTTCCGATGGCGGTGCGTCTTTTAGATTCATCGTGGGTAAGTACGGCAGCGGTAAAAGCTTTTTATTGCAAACCATACGTAATTATGTTATGGATAAAAACTTTGTTGTTGTGGACGCTGATCTTTCCCCTGAAAGACGTCTTCAGGGAACAAAAGGGCAGGGGCTTGCCACATACAAAGAGCTTATACAAAACATGTCTACAAAAACAAGGCCGGAAGGCGGGGCATTAACGCTTATTTTAGACAGGTGGATAAGCAATGTACAAAGCGAAGTTGCAGCCGAGAACGGGCTTTCGTTTGCAGACCCGAGTTTTGCTGTTGCCGTTGAAAAGAAAATATATGCAGTTATCAGCTCTCTTAGTGAAATGGTCCACGGTTTTGACTTTGCAAAACTTTTAAATATTTATTATAAATCCTATGTAGACGGAAACGACGAGAGCAAGGCTAATGTTGTTAAATGGTTTAGAGGGGAGTATATAAATAAATCCGAAGCTAAAGCCGAACTGGGCGTAAATATAGTGATTACCGATGATGATTGGTATGAATATATAAAGCTTTTTGCCATGTTTTTGAAAAAAGCCGGCTATAACGGTTTGCTAATCCTTATAGACGAGCTTGTTAATATTTATAAAATTCCAAACAGTATTACAAGACAGTATAATTATGAGAAAATTTTAACGATGTACAACGATACTCTCCAGGGCAAGGCCAAATATCTGGGTATTATTATGGGCGGAACACCCCAGTGTATTGAAGACACTCGCCGAGGGGTTTTCAGCTATGAAGCACTGCGGTCTCGTCTTGAAGAAGGACGTTTTTCAAGAGATAATGTAAAGGATATGTTGGCACCGGTTATAAAACTGATTCCCCTTACCTATGAAGAAATGCTTGTGTTAACGGAAAAACTTGCAGATATTCACAGCGGCCTTTTTGATTATGAGAAAACGCTTACTGAAACCGACCTTATTGATTTTATAAAAATAGAATTCAGCCGTATCGGAGCAGATACAAATATTACTCCCCGTGAGGTTATAAGAGATTTTATAGAACTTTTAAATATTGTTTACCAAAACCCGGGTATAAACATTAAAGAATTATTAGGCGGAGAAAAATTTGAATTTGCAAAAAACGGGTCTACTGATGAGACAATACACAAGGAATATGAAGAATTTGAAATATAAAAAGGAAAAATAAAATGAACGTATTTAATCGTTATGCGCCTTTTATTCAGGATTTTATATATCAGAATAATTGGGAGTCTTTACGCGCCATTCAGGTTGCCGCAGCTGATGCTGTTTTTAATACGGATGATAATGTTCTTCTTTCGGCATCTACTGCTTCAGGCAAAACAGAGGCCGCATTTTTTCCGATTTTAACACTTTTTGATGAAGACCCGCCTAAGTCGGTTGGCGCAATTTACATAGGCCCTTTAAAATCCCTTATAAATGACCAGTTTATGCGGCTTAACGATTTATGCAGAGAAGCCCATGTGCCAGTTTGGCATTGGCATGGTGATGTCTCCCAAACCCATAAAAATAAGCTTTTAAAAAATCCGTCGGGGATTTTGCAAATTACACCGGAATCCCTTGAATCCCTGTTAATGCGTAAGCACGGTGATATTGCACGTCTTTTCGGAGATTTGAGGTTTATTGTTATTGATGAGGTTCACTCTTTAATGCGAGGAGATAGGGGAGGGCAAACTCTTTGCCTTATTGAACGCCTTTCAAAACTTGCAGGCGTAAACCCAAGGCGTATAGGTTTATCTGCAACAATAGGCGATTTGCAAACAACTGGAGAGTTTTTATCTTCGGGTACAGGGCGCAAAACGGTTACACCTAAGATAGAAGTTAAGGGTGCAAAGTGGCGTATTTCCATGGAACATTTTTATATACAGGGCATTCAAGCGGCAGAAGATAAAACAGTAGAAAATGCTTTACAATCTCCTCTAGACAATGCAACTGATATTGCGCCTAAAGATGCAGACCCGGGTCTTGGATATATTTTTGAACATACGCGTGGGAAAAAGTGCCTTGTGTTTGTGAATTCCAGAGAAGAATGCGAAACGGTTACCACAACACTCAGGCAGTATTGCGAAAGAAACGGCGAGCCTGATAGGTTTTTAATTCATCACGGTAATTTATCTGCATCTTTTCGTGAAACGGCTGAAACCATTATGAAAGATGAGTCTAAGTTCCAAACAACCGTTACAACAGCCACTTTGGAGTTGGGAATTGATATAGGGCGGCTGGAACGTGCTTTTCAAATAGATGCTCCGTTTATGGTTTCGTCTTTTTTACAGCGTATGGGACGTACAGGGCGGCGTGATCTTCCGCCGGAAATGTGGTTTGTTATAAGAGAAGATCAGGCGGAGGCCCGTGCAATGCTGCCGGCTACAATACCTTGGCAGCTTTTACAGGGCATATCCCTTGTGCAGCTTTATACAGAAGAACGGTGGGTGGAGCCTTCCAAGCTGGATAGGCTACCCTACAGCCTTTTATATCACCAAACAATGTGTACCCTTGCTTCCTGCGGAGAGCTTAGGCCAAATGAGCTTGCCAGCCGTGTTTTGCAGCTTAGTTATTTTCACCGCATTACACAGGAAGATTATAAAATATTGTTGCGCCATTTAATCTCTATTGACCATATTCAAAAAACGGAAGAGGGCGGGCTTATAATAGGCCTCGCAGGCGAGCGTCAAACAATGTCCTATAAGTTTTATGCTGTTTTTCAGGAAAATGAAGAATATACCGTCCGCAGTAAATCTCAGGAGCTGGGGACGATTGTAATGCCGCCGCCTGTTGGCGAAAAAATCGCAATAGCAGGGCAGGTTTGGACGGTTGAAGAGGTTGATTATAAGCGTCATCTTGTTTATGCAGAGCCTGTAAAAGGTAATGTTATGGCATATTTCGGGCAATGCCCCGGAGATATAAACGCCCGTGTTCTTGAACGCATGAAAGGTGTTTTATCTGAGCAAATCGTATATCCTTATCTTATGAAAAATGCCGTAGTAAGACTTGATCATGCCCGACACGCCGCAAAAAATTCGGGAATGCTTGATACTCCGTTGATATGCCTGGGCGGTGATATGTGGTGCTTGTTTCCATGGCTTGGGACATATGCATTTTTGGCGTTGGAACGCTTTTTAAAAATAAAATGTGCTCCGTTTATAGGGCTTTCTTCTTTTGATTCTTCACGGCCGTATTTTATGCAGTTTAAAATGAATGCTGACGAGGAACAGTTTTTTAAAGTTTTAATTGAAATGGAAAAACAACCGCTGGACCCAATGGAGCTGATTTATAAAGGTGAAGTTCCCGTTTTTGAAAAGTACGATGAATTTTTACCTGAAGAACTTGTTAAAAAAGGTTTTGCTTTTGGAATTCTGGGCATTGAGGAAATGAAAAAACGTATAAAAAGTTGGGCAGTAGACTTAGGCTTGTTATAATATATTACTTTAAATGAATGATATAAAGTATAATATCTATATAAATCTAACTGCATTTTTATAATGAAAAATTTTGTTATGATTGTTTACGGTAAATGAAACCAGTTGATCTAAAGTTGGATACTAATTCTTACTTTTTCGTACGATTTAAAGCATTAAAATAATATATATGAGATTTATAATTAAATAAATTATGAAAATAATATAATATAAACAAAAACGAGGTAAATATGGATTTTAATATTATTTCTGACAGCTGCTGTGATATACCGGAACAATTAAATCAAGATAACAAGGTGTCAATCGTTCCTTTAAGTATCATAATGGACGGAACATCGTTTATAGATGATGAAAAATTGAATATGGATCTGTTTTTTCAAAAAATGAAAGAGTCTTCTAAAATCACATCTGCGGCACCTTCACCCGGATTATATTTAGATAAATTAAAATCGGGTGCATGTAATTTTATAGTAACACTTTCAAACAAAGTTTCAGGTTCTTTTTCAAGTGCTGTCGCATCGAAAGATTTAGCTGAAGAAGATAAGAGTGATATCCATGTTTTTGATTCGCTCAGTGCATCGGCAGGCCAGATGCTTATTATTTTAAAAATAAAAGAGCTAATTGCATCAGGGTTCGCAAAAGATGAAATAATTGCTAAAACAGAAATCTTTATAAAAAGCATGAAAACCTATTTTGTCTCTCAGGATTTAAGTAACTTTATTAAAAACGGGAGATTGGGCAAGGTTAAAGGTAAACTTATAAGTGTATTGGGTATACGCCCGGTTTTAGGTGCAGACGAAAACGGAGATATAACTTTTTATACTCATGCAAGAGGCGATAACCAAACTGTTACAAGGTTAATTGATTTAATTAAAAACAGTAATAAAAAAATAGAAGATATAGTAATAACTCATTGTAATAACTCGGAGTTAGCAGCCAAACTGCGTAAAACAATAGAACAAACGGTTAGTTTAAGAAACATTGTTGTTGCGCAAACAAAAGGGTTGAGCTCTATGTATGCAAATGATAAGGGTATAA
>QAKR01000022.1 GCA_003343705.1 Clostridiales bacterium
GTTACCTCTTTGCCGATATCTTCCATGTAACAGAAATATTTATTACTGTTAGGACCGGATATCTGATCACCGCGCATCCATTGATACGTAATTTTTTTACCTGCTGTGTCTATTCCCGAGATATGTGCAGTAAGTTCTGTACAATATTTCCCGGATCCTTCAATTGTTACGGTGAAATCCGAAGACTGAGCAACTGTTACAACTCTTGACCTTAATGCATATGATTCTATATAGTTTGGCAGATTGGCAACCCTTCTGCTCCATAAAGTATACATTGTTCCGGGGTTAAGCCCTGTAAACTCACCGGTGGTGTTCCATGTTGCACCATCGTCTACGGAGTATTCTATTCCGGCTTGAGGCTGAACATTTATAGTTGTAGATGTTCTGTTTATTATCTGAGGTATAGTGGTTGGCATTGCTGCACGTTCAGGTTTTGCTATAACACTACCGGATTTTATGGTTGTCGTTCCGTTAATCGTAACTTCGCAGCTTATAACCTTCCCTAATGAGCCTGTAGCCACAGTATAGGTATCTGTATTCGTTCCTACAGGTGTGTTATCCAAATACCACTGATACTTTAATGTTGCTCCGGTAGGTGCACCTGTAACAGTTGCAACAACAGAGCTCCCGTATGAAGCTGTTTTTGTTAAAGATACGCTTATCGGCGCGGTTGACTTTTCTGTAAATACAGACAACGGTTTACTTGCCGCACTAGTATCAAACCCGGGATGTGCTAAACGTGCATAGAAATTATATTCAGTATCCGGGGTAAGGCCTGTAAACACATTTGATGTTTGCCAGTTTATACCGTCCTTTGAATACTCTCGAGAGCCCAAAGATACTAACGTTACACTGGTATCGGTTTTTGAAGCTAAAACAGGTGCAACAGGTGCTTTTGTTGGCAGCCTTTCGGGAATCACTGCACCTGATGTTATATCTATGGAACCGTCGTTGCTTGTTACGGTTACGGTAAGAGATTTATCAAGCTCGTCGGCATAAATCGTGTATGTCGGAGAATTTTTGCCTACATTCACACCGTCAAGCTTCCACTGATACTGTAGATCTACGCCAGAAGGAGCATTGTAAACAGTTGCAGTTACCGTTTTGCTGTACTTGGCATCTCCTGTAATAACAACAGATGCCGTACTTACATCATAAGAATAGCCGCATTTAGCACAAGTATAGGTAAAACGAGTCCCATCTGCTGATAAAACTCCTGAATCAAACATACAAGATTCTGTTGCTATTAAACCACAGCTGCACGTTCCGGTATGGGTAGACGGTGAGCTGTTAGCATCATGGATCCAACTATTATATGCGTGTTGGTGTGCTACATCATAATGATATCCGCACACTGTACATGTGTAGGTATAATGAGTCTTGTCTGCTGATAAGACGCCGGCGTCAAATGTGCATGCTTCTGTCGAAGCCATTCCACAGGCGCAAGTGCTTGTATGTGTGGAGGGTGAGCTGTTTGTATCATGAGTCCAACTATTATATGCGTGTTGGTGTGCTACATCATAAGAATATCCGCATACTGTACATGTATAAGTGTAGTAAGTCCCGTCTGCGGACAAAACTCCCGAATCAAATGTACAAGACTGTGTTGAAGTAACCCCACAATCACACATACCTGTATGCGTAGACGGCGAGCTGTTCACATCATGGGTCCAACTATTATATGTATGCTGATGTGCTACATCATAATGATATCCACACACTGCACATGTATAAGTATAGTAGGTCCCGTCTGCTGATAAAACACCCGCATCAAATGTGCAAGCCTGTGTTGATGTAAGGCCACATTCACATGTGCCCGTATGGGTGGAAGGTGAACTGTTTACATCATGGGTCCAATTTGTATATAGATGTTCGTGGGGAACATCATAAGAAAATCCGCATACTGTACATGTATATTTCAAAAAAGTACCGTCGGCAGAAACAACACCGGGGCCAAATGTACATTCTCCTGATTCTGTCTGCCCACAGCTGCATGTTCTTATATGCATTGCAGGAACACTTCCTGCCTCATGAGCCCAATTACTAAACGAATGTGTGTGTATTTCATTGTAAGAATAACTGCATTTTGAACAAGTTTTAGTGTAGTAAGTTTTATCAGGGGAAAGAACGCCTCCGTCAAAAGAACAAGGCTGGTTTTGTATAGTATTCCCACAGTCACATGTTCCTGTGTGGGTTGAAGCTACCCCAGAGCTATTTGTATCATGCGTCCAAGCATACACATGATCGTGCTGAACAGGCTTTTCACCAAAAACAAAGGATGTATATGTGCTTGAGAAACCAAGTCCATTATTGTCAAGGGCTGTATTTTTGGTTAAATCGCCAAAGCTGTCGTGCAATCTTAAATAAGAAGAACTGCTTTGTGTACTTTCAATTATACCTGCAAATGTATGGAAATAGTCTACTAAAACATTGCCAAGCTTAATTGTTTGGCCTTCTCTTACTGTATAAGTATGATTGTTATATGTGAAGAAATTATTAGTTATACATAATTCAATTACATAGGAAGTAACAACTGCGTAATTTTTATCCAGATCTGCTGCGGTCAAAGGTGTTTGCGGGCTGGCTGCATTTATTCTAACACATTTGGAAGCCATTGGTATAAGTGCCTGTGTAGGATAAATAGTATTACCATCGTTGTCTTTATCGGTAGAATTCCAATCAGGGCAATAACCTGATCCTAAACAACTCCAGAAAGGTTTATCCGGGTAAAGTGGATCACCCGGCAAACAGACAGTACTGTTACCGTTACCTGAATATGTAGAGTTTGGTGAAAATGTTAAACATGCTTTTCCCGAACCTAAGTCTTCACCTGTAGGATCCATAACTACTTGAACACAATCTGTGCCATTATTTGTAGCTATATAATCAGGAGTCCAAGTTGGCGTGGGGTCATTAACGGCAATTTTAAGGTAAAGCCCTTCATCTCTCCACATATATGAAAAGGTTCCGGAAGCATATGCAGTGCTTTTTATTAAGGCTTTTGAATTATAGATGGGATTCGCATATTTAGAGTTTTTTGTAACCCATGTCGCATTTTCGTGAGTCAGGGATATCGTAACGGCATCAGCCCACTCCCCGGTCGCCGCAACCCCGTCAAGAGTGGGAGCGGTTTTTGCATATGGAATAATAATATTACCTGCACCGTCTTTATTAAATGTTCCTGCTGGGGCTGTAGCTGAGGGAACTGCAAATGCAGAAATAAAGGTTGCTAACATTGCAAGTGTAAGGAAAATTGCTAACGCTTTTTTTTGCATAATAGTTCGTCCTTTCGTATAATTTTTTATTAAGTTTTATTTACAAAATATTGTCTATTTATTATTCTAAAGGAATTATAGCAAAAAAAAACAGCATTGTCAATGCTGTCTTTGTAGAATTTTTAACTTGTTTATTGTTAATTTTACACAAATTATTGATTTATGATTTTAACAAGTTCCCTATACTGTGCCGGCTTAGTATGCTTTAATTCATTTATTTGACGCGCTATAAACGAGTACAGCTCATATTTATCATGAAAATTAAAAAGAGGAATAGCATCTGATAAATTAAGTTCATATGCTTTACATATTTTTAGAACAACATCTTGAGAAGGCTCCAGTTTTGTACCGGTTCTTGGATCTCTTCCTTTTTCAAGAGCAGAAAGATATGTATGGCAAATGCCTATCTGAGCACTTGCTTCGCGGAGACTTAATTTGCGTTTTTTACGCTCTCCGATTAATATTTGCTCAAATTCCTTTTCCATTATTCTTCATTCCAATTATGATATGTGTTCTGTACATCATCATCGTCTTCCAGCATATCGAGAAGTTTTTGCATCTTCTCACGACTTTCTTCATCTGGGATAGCTGTATAATTTGACGGGACCATTTCTTCCTCTGCAGAAAGGAACGTATACCCTGCATCTTCAAGAGTTTTTTTAGTTTCAGTGAAAGCTTCATCAGGCTGAGTATAAATCTCATATACCTCAGCTTCTGTTACAAAGTCCTCACACGGTGTGGACATAAGAACTTCCATAAGTTTATCTTCGTCGTATTCTTCTTTTTCTATTACAATAACACCTTTTTTTGAAAACATCCAGTTAACAGACCCTGTCTGGCCTAAGTTCCCGTTATTTTTATCAAAATAATGGCGTAGATTACCGGCTGTTCTATTGCGGTTGTCCGTCAAGCATTCAACTAAAACAGCTATACCTGCAGGGCCGTAACCTTCGTATGTTATCTCTTCATAATTTGTGTCGTCTCCACCGCCTGCAGCTTTTTTTATAACTCTTTCAATATTGTCGTTAGGCACATTGTTTTGTTTTGCTTTAGCAATAAGGTCTTTAAGCTTTGAGTTTGAAGTGGGGTCTGGCCCGTGTTCTTTAACGCAAAGGGTAATTTCACGACCTATTTTTGTAAAAACAGATGCACGCTGGCTGTCTGTTTTCTCTTTTTTGTGCATAATATTTTTCCATTTAGAATGACCGGACATATATAATTCCTCCGAATAAATTTATTGCAATGATAAATATATTATAGGTGCAGTCCATATAAGATTAAAAATAAAAATCCACATACCCGGTGTAGACGGGTAAACGGCAAAAATAGCAACCGCCGTAAGAACAGCACCTAATATTATAGAAAATGTTTTTAAGAATATAGTTGCGTCAAGTATACTTGAAAGTTTTTTCGCACGCTCAACAGATGTCAATATCCCTATAGCATTTTTTGTAGTTATCATAACAGGGTTTGATTTTTTTAATAATAATTCTTCTCTTGTTTTTTTAAGAAGCTTACGCTCTTCGCCTTCAGGGACAAGAATATGAGCTTTTTTCAATCCGTATCGTGTTTGTACTGTATATTCGTTTATATTACAATCTCGTGTTTCTACAATTAGGTTAAAGTTCTGACCAATTCGCTCTGCGACTTGTTTTAGTACAGGGTTTGCAGAATATTGAACAAGAATAACAGCAACCAAATCTCCTTGAACTGCAAGATAAAAAAGATTTCTGTTCATCGTCATATATGTCGCTTCCTGTTCCTGAGAAAGAGGTGAAATATTATGAGATAAAAGCAAATTTCTGTTACCTAATAAAACATCCTCTCCGTTTACCTTGGCTGAAACCCCGTGATTCTGAATATTTTTAACAAAAGATACATGTGGCAATGAGTCTCTTTCGCATTCAAGAATTTCAAAAACAGACGGGGCTATAGGAGATTTTATTTCGTCAAGTAAAACAGCTGCATACTCTAAAGACTTTGAAACATAACTTTTTTTAAAAAACCGTATATTTACAATACCGGCATATTCATCGGTAAAAAGGTCCGTATCTTCAACTACTAAAGTATCTATATCCTTGAGCCGTTCAACAGATTCAGCACCTAAAAGAATGCTTCCTAATTTTCGTAATTTATGTTGTGCTATTATATAAGGTAAAACGAATGCGGCTTCACTTGTAAACGCAGCACCACAAGCGCCTAAACAAGCCAACATTAAAAAAAATGAATCAGCACCGCGAAAAATAAACGCAAAAACAGATACAACAATTACAGCCGCTGTATAAACAGGTACAAAAATATAGTTATTTCTTTCTGCAGGGTCTTCTTCATAAGAACTCGCAACAACATCCGGAAACGTTACAACAGGATTAACCATGAAAACTTTTGAAATAAATCTCTTTTTCAAATCAGCATTTGCCGCTTCAACAGAAAATGTATTGTTTTCTTTAATCAACTCTATGTTCTTTATAATTTGAATAATGTAAATCAGTTTCATAAGCATAGATATGCCTATTGATATAAAAACAATCCATGAAATTAAATTCGGGTTTTCTGTTTGTGAAAAAAACAACCATATAGATTGTGCAAGAGATAATATTAACGCAACAGTACAAAGGCTGTCATTAGACGGCATCTTATTAAAAATTGAAACGATACCGTCTGTAAGCTCATGAAAACATACACCATATACAACACCTATACAGACTATTGAAATAATAGCTTGTGCTATATTTGGTAAAGGTGTTACAGAAACAATAAAAACAATAAATGCTGCAACAAGCGACACTATAGTTTTAACCGTCAGTGAATCTTTGCTTTCCATCGCTATACGATATTGCTGGCTATAACTGTCGGGCAAAGCGTTACCCCCTTTGTCGGAGAATTTCATACATCAAAACGCCGCCCGCTACTGAAACATTAAGCGAGTTAGCGTCTTCTCTCATAGGAATTTTCACAAGTGCATCACAGCGGTCTCGAACAAGGCGTGAAACACCTCGGCCCTCGTCGCCTAAAACCAATGCTGAAGCGCCGGTGAAATCAGTTTTGTATATATTGTTTTCTGCTTTCCCGTCAGCGCCGTAAACCCAAATATTTTTTTGTTTTATATATGATATAGTTTCTGCTATATTTACAACACGTGCAATCTTTATGTGTTCGCAAGAACCTGCTGCAGCTTTATAAACAGTTGTAGTAAGACCACAAGCATTTCGCTTCGGTAAGATTATTCCGTGTACACCAACTGCATGAGCCGTTCGAATAAGTGCACCAAGATTGTGCGGATCGGTTATACCGTCTATTATAAGTATAAACGGCTTTTCATTGCGAGCTTGTGCAACATCTATTATATCCTCAACATCGCAATAAACAAAATCCGTTGCAAGAGCTACTACTCCCTGATGATTTGCTCCGCCGCTCATTGCATCAAGTTTTGCCTTATCAGCTTCAACAACAGTTATCCTGTAATCTTTTGCCATTGCAAGTATTTTTAATATTGAACCCTCGCGCTGCCCTCTACGTACAAAAATCTTATCAACAGTTCGATCTGATGATATCAATTCTATTATGGGGTTTCTGCCGCATACAATATTCTCGTCTGTTGCTTTTTCTGTTTTAATATTTTTTTTAATCATAATACATCATTAATAATAAGATCGGAATATTTTTCTCTCTTAATTATTATCCTGCTTTCTCCTTCATTAACCATTACGGCTGCCGGGCGAGGAACCCTATTGTAATTTGATGCCATAGAATAGTTATATGCCCCGGTACAATAAACCGCAAGGATATCTCCTGATTTCGGAGCTTGCAGAAATATATCTTTTTGTAAAAGATCTCCGCTTTCACAACACTTTCCGGCAACTGTAACTTTCTCGTCTTTCTTATCAGTTAAACGAGTTGCGATATCCATATTATATTCAGATTCATATAACGCATAACGGGGATTATCCGTCATACCGCCGTCTACAGATACATATGTGCGAACATTTTTTATATTTTTAACAGAGCCTATAGTATAAAGCGTAACACCGGCTGAGCCTACAATACTTCTTCCGGGTTCTACCAGAACAAACGGAACAGGAAAATTATTTTTTTCACATACTTCTTTTATTTTAAGAGATACCGCACTCATAAAGTTTTCATAACTTTTGTGGCTGTCAGATGATAAATATCTAATACCAAATCCACCGCCGAGATTAAGTTCCTTGATTTCTATACCAAGTTTTTCACGAAGATCGACCATAAAATTAACCATAACTTCTGCTGCTGCAACAAAGGGTTCTACATCAAATATCTGTGAACCGATATGGCAATGAACACCTACAAGGTTAACATTCTTTAACTTAGATGCAACCTTACAAATTTCAAATGCTTCACCGTTTTCAAGTGCAACACCAAATTTTGAATCTATTTGACCGGTCATAATCGCCTCATGAGTATGAGCGTTTATACCTGGCTTTATTCTAAAAGAGATATTCATAACTTTTCCTGCGTCTTTTGCAATTTTATCAAGACGGAAAAGTTCTTCAATATTATCAACAACAATATGCCCTACACGGGTTTCCACTGCCATACGAAGTTCGTCATCCGTTTTATTGTTTCCATGAAAATAAATCAACTTAGGGCATACTCCGGCTTTTAAAGCAGTAAAAAGTTCGCCGCCTGAGACTACATCAGCACCTAGTCCTTCCTCGGCAATTATTTTATATATTGCTAAACATGAAAATGCCTTTGAAGCATAAAGAGCTAATCCGTTTCCGTTATAGTTTTTTTCTATTGCATATTTATATGCACGGCAATTTTCACGGATTGTTCGTTCTGAATAAACATAAAGAGGCGTTCCATATTCACGGGCTAATGTTGTACTGGGAACACCGTCTATATAAAGTTCCCCGTTTTTCTCTTCAAAATAACGCCCCATATAGTTGTTGAATGTCATTATTAACCTATCTCCTCAAGAATTGTATAATCAACTGTTTTAATATGCTTAGGTTCGGCTTGAGTCTCACAAACATCCTCAATTATCTGTTTTAATTCTCCGAGACCGGCTTTTGTTTGTGAAGAAAAGGGAATTACATTTATTCCAAAAAGCTCTGAAAATCTCTTTACCTGTTCGGCAGCCGCCGTGTTGGAAAGCTTATCCGACTTCGTTGCCGCAACGGTAAACAGATACTCCGTCTGCATGAGATATTTATACATTATCATATCATTTTCAGACGGATCATGACGCAAATCCACTAAAAATACAATTAGCCTTATATCGCGATCAATAGACAAGTAATCACCGATAAGCTTACCCCAATTATGACGCTCCGCTTTTGAACGCTTGGCAAAGCCGTACCCCGGAAGATCTACAAGATATATTTTTTTATCTATGTCATAAAAATTTATTGCAGCTGTTTTTCCCGGTACAGAGCTGACACGTGCAAAACTTTTGCGCGACAAAATAGCGTTAATCATAGATGATTTGCCCACGTTAGAACGGCCGACAAAAACAATTTCAGGGCGTCTTTCGGCTTTTATATCTTTAACATTAAAACAGCTTTGTATAATATCTACGTTGTTATAGTTTAGTTTCATTGTACAGCCACCGTCTGATAAATTGTTTTTATAGCTGCTTTTTCTGTAAAAGCAGTATCAAAAACTTTTTCAACATTATTTGCTAAAACAAATTCTATATTTTCACGCACAACAGGTGCGAGTTCTTCAATATCCGGAGCATTTTCCTCAGGAATTATTACAGTTTTAACTCCAGCTTTGTAAGCTGCCATTGTTTTTTCTTTAAGCCCGCCTATAGGTAATACGTTACCCCTAATAGTAATCTCACCGGTCATTGCAACGTCATGACGGATCTTTGTTCCCGTAAGCTCACTTAATAAAGCGGTTGCCATTGCACACCCTGCTGACGGACCGTCCTTAGGTACTGCACCCTCCGGAGCGTGTATATGAATATCTTTTTCTTTATAAAACTTGGGGTCCACACCATATTTGTCAGCATTTGAGCGGATATAACTTATTGCCGCTTTAGCGCTTTCCTTCATAACATCGCCCAGCGAGCCTGTAAGTTCAATTTTCCCTGTGCCCGGCATTACTGCAACTTCAAGAGACATTATCTCTCCCCCGACAGTTGTATATGCAAGGCCTGTAACTACCCCTACAGTATCATTTTTGGAAATGTGATCAGGTTTGAATTTTTTTGCTCCCAAAAATTTTTGCAAATTTTTAATATTGATTGTTATAGCAGAACATGAATCTGAATTTACAAACTCCCTTGCGGCTTTACGACATATCTTTGCTATGCATCCGTCTAAACGACGAACACCTGCCTCTTTTGTGTATGAAGAGATTATTTCGTTAATTGCCTCATCGGTAAACTTAAGCTTTCGTGGTGAAATACCATGTTTTTTAAGTTGTTTTTTTATAAGATGCTGTTTTGCTATATGAAATTTTTCATCATGTGTATAACTTGAAAGCTCTATTATATCCATCCTGTCATAAAGAGGTGCGGGAATTGTTTCTGCTGTATTTGCGGTTGTAATAAAAAATACATTTGATAGATCAAAAGGCATATCAATAAAATGATCTTTAAACGAGTTATTTTGTTCAGGGTCAAGCACTTCTAATAAAGCAGCGGCAGGATCACCTTTATAATCTGAGCCAAGCTTGTCTATTTCATCAAGTAAAATTACCGGATTACATACTTTTGCATCAGTTATAGCTGAAATTATCTTTCCCGGCATTGAGCCCAGATATGTACGGCGGTGGCCGCGTATATCACTTTCATCATGTACACCGCCCAAAGATACTCGTACAAATTTACGATGCATTGCACGAGCAATGCTTTCAGCAACAGATGTTTTACCCGTTCCGGGAGGTCCTACAAGACAAAGAATTTGTCCTTTATGATCCGGATTAAGCTTTTTAACTGCCAAAGTTTCAAGAATTCGTTCTTTTATTTTTTCCAGCCCGTAATGGTCTTTATTAAGAACTTTCTCAGCACGATTCATATCAATAGCTTCCTTAGTATAAGTTCCCCAAGGAAGTTCAAGGCAAGCATCTACATAATTTTGTATAAGGGCACTTTCTTGAGAAGAATAAGGTAATTTAGCAAGTTTAGCAATTTCCTTATACATTTTTTCTTTACATTCGTTTGGCATTGCGGAATTTCGTATTTCAGAATAATATTCATTTTCATCATCATCGTAAATATCTTCACCTTGATCTCCCAGTTCTTCTTGCAAAGCATGAAGTTGTTCTCTAAGATAGAAATCACGTTGATTTTTAGTTATACGACTACGCACTTTCCCAGCAAGCTTCTCTTCAACTGCGCAAATATCCGTTTCACGCATTAATAAAAAGATAAGCGATTCCAGACGTTCCTGAGGAGCAATTGATTGAAGAATTACCTGTTTATCGGTATACTTTAAATAAATACTTTGGGCTATATAATCGGCTAAAACGCCGGCATCCTCAATACTTTGAATGCGGATAGCAACTTCGGGTGAAACTTTTTCCATATATTGAGTTAAATTATTATATGCTTCACGTGCCTTTCGCATTAAAGCGGCTGTTTTTACGTTTTCATGTTCCGGGCAAGGAGTCTCATCTAAAACTTCTACAGCTGAATAAAGTGCCCCATCCTTAACGAAAGGTTCACTTGAAAATCTGCCCCGCGCAGAACAATCAAGTGTTACGCGAAGCTCTTCATTAGGAGTTTTTAAAATCTGACGAATATAAGCCACACATCCGATTTCAAATAAATCCGACGGTGCAGGATCATCAACTTCAATAAACTTTTGTGCTACAAGGAAAATATATCGATTTTCCTTTAGAGATTTATTTATCGCAGCCGTTGATTTTTCTCGACCTACATCAATAGTTAAAACCATATTAGGTAATGCCACCAGGTTACGTAGGCATAGAACTGGCAGAATATCAAAATTTTTATCGTTAATCATATCTTTCATAAATTGCTCCAAATAATAAATACATTATAGTATAACATATTTTTATAATTTTTGCAAGTGCTTAAAATTATAAAAAACTACGGCATTACTGCATATCCTTCACACCGAGAATGGCTGTAACAGATTTTGTAGGAGTAAGCATTTGCGATGAAGTAACAAAAAGACCTATTTTTTTCTGCGCATCTAAGAGCTTAATAATATCATGCTGACAAGAAAGTGATAAATCACCATACCCCGGGCTGAACCGAAATGAAAGAGTTTTTTTACAAAGCCTTTCAATCTCAAGTTGAACATTATCGGCAAGCGTATCAGCCATGACCGAAAACATACTGTCTAACAAGACTCCTTTTTCAGGTTCGGAAACCATGTATTCCCGTATTGTTCTGTCTGCGTCTATTCCTACAGTAACAGCTAAAAGATATGCCTGGCTGCAATCCCTCAGAATATCTGAAAGATTTTTACTCACAACTTTTAAGCTTGTATCTTTAAATAAAATTTCATTGCCGTTTTTTACAAGTTCAAATTTTTTATAAACAAACTTTTCTGAGACTACACTTTCAGCTTTTTTTTCGCAAAAATCAATAAGACCCCGAACATTCTCCGGAATGTCGGAGCCTTTATAACCAAGATATCTTAAAGCTTCATTTATATTAATCATTTTCTTTATTCGCAGAGCGTATAACACTCCGGATATTTTCATTTATTTTAATGGCAAGATCAATGTTATTCATTGTGTAAAGGTGAATTCCCTGTACCCCGCTTGATACAAGCTCTATTATCTGTTGTGTTGCATAAGCAATACCTGCATCTCGAAGAGCAAGAGGGTCTGAGGCATAACGGCTTATCATATGTGAAAATTTTCTCGGTAATGAGGCTCCGCACATTGTGACGGTTCTTTCAATTTGTGCTTTATTTATGATAGGCATAATACCGGCTTCAACAGGAACATCTATTCCGTTTTTTTCAAGACGGTCCATAAAAGCAAAAAACTGATCATTATCAAAAAACAGCTGGGTTATTAAGTGTGAAACTCCTGCGTCAATTTTATTTTTAAGATTTTCAACGTCTTTCTGTAAGCTTTCGCATTCCCCGTGGCCTTCCGGGTAACAAGCTCCGACAACATTAAAAGAACTGTCGTACTCTTTTATAAATGAAACAAGATCCGATGCATTGGTAAACACATTTTTAGGCTCTACCTCCGGGTTTTTATCACCTCTAAGAGCCAAAACGTTTGAAATTCCGTTTTGTTTGAGTGAATCAAGCGTTAATCTGATTTCTTCTTTATCCGAATTTAAACACGTTAAATGAGCTAATGGTTCAACAGAATATTCTGATTTAAGTAAAGACGCAATCTTGCATGTTTTATTTTTTTGCACATCGCTGCCACCTGCCCCGTATGTAACGCTTATAAAATCAGACGGAACCTGCCAGATATCCGAAAATGTAGAATATATGGTTTCTATAGGGCTTGTTTTTTTCGGAGGAAAAACCTCCAGTGAAAAAACAACCTTCTTTTGTTTAAACTTATCTGAAATATTCATATTTTGCTCTTTCATCTTTATGAAAAATATTATAATTACTAAATTACTTATACTAAATTGTTCCTGTATACGATAAAAAACTGCTGCAAGAAAAAAATGCAATCACATTACTATAATAACATTAATTTTTTTCTTTAGATAATAAGACAACACACTCGACGTGAGTGGTTCGCGGAAACATATCAAAAGGTTGAATTTTTTTAACTTTATAAGAAGGGTCGGTTGAGATAATGGTATTAAGATCACGTGCAAGTGTTGCCGGGTTACAACTGACATAAACGAATTTTTCTGGGTTAATGTTAATTACGGCCCTTATTGTTTCGTCGTCAAGGCCTTTTCTCGGAGGGTCTACAACCACAATATTTGGTCTATCTTCAGGTTGAAGTAACGATAAAATATCCCTGGTTTCCGAAGCAGATGCCAAATAAAGAAGATAATTCTCTACATTATTTTGCAGCATGTTCTGAGCGGCATTGGATACAGCCTGCTCTACAATTTCTATCCCTATAACTTTTTTTGCTTCGGGAGAGAGTATGAGCCCGATTGTTCCTATTCCAGAATAAAGGTCAAGCACTATATCTTTTTTTGTAAGTTGAAGAATTTCTTTTATGTAATTATATATGTTTTCAGCTTGAGGTGAATTTACTTGATAAAAAGACAAAGGTGAAATATCAAAAAACATACCGCAAAGCTCATCTCGAATAGTTTCTTTACCCCACAGCAAACGACATTCACGGCTTAAAATAACGTTTGTATTTTTAGTATTTATATTCATATAAATACTTTTGACGCCTTCATGTTCCGAAAGAGCAGATGTGAGTTGCTCTTTATGAGGGATGTCTTGACCATTTACAACAACGATTATCATAATTTCGCCGGTCTTAGGAGCTCTTCTTATACAAAAATGCCTTAATAAGCCCTTACCGGTTTCTTCATTATAACATGAAACCTTATATTTGGAAATATATTCTTCAAATGTTTCTACAATAGTATCAAATGCTTCATCGTTTAGATAGCACTTCTCTATCTCTACAATTCTATGGGTGTTCTTAGCAAAAAAGCCGCACTTTCCCGCAGGCGAAATGGGAAATTGCGCCTTGTTACGATAAAACTCTTCCTGCGGTGATGAAATAACATCCTCTATTTTACAGGTATTGCCGTGGAAATTTTTATGAAAAGCGTCCTCAACGAATTCCCTTTTAAAACTTACCTCAGCCGGATATATTATATGAGAAAAACTGCATCCGCCGCAACGACGATATGTTTTACAACTGGGCTCAATACGGACATCTGAAATTAGATCAAAATTTTCCGGTATGGCAAAAGCATATTTGGGCAAGACTTTAACAACTCGACAGTCCAATATCTCTCCTACGGTTGCCGAATGTACAAATACCGCAAAATTTTTACACTCCTCATCATTATAATGAGCAACACCAAGACCTTCAAATGTCATCTTGTCGATAGTTAGTTTTACTATTTCATTTTTCTTCAACATTTTTATCGCCTCGCTTTACATAGACCCATACTATTATATATGAATATTAAAAAAAAGTCAAGTCTAATTGAAAAAAAATTGTTGATTTATAAATATAATTGTAGTATAATAGTCAATAAAGGAGAGTGGAATTTTTGAAAATAATTGCAACCACAGCTTTTGGTCTTGAAAGCATTACGGCAAGGGAAATTAAAAACCTGGGTTATGCAGATGCAACAACCGAAAACGGAAAAATAATGCTGAACGGTACCGAAAACGATGTGGCACGATTGAATATGTGGCTACGGACAGCCGACAGAGTCTTGTGGGAAGTCGCATGCTTTGAAGCAAAGACATTTGAAGAACTATTTCAAGGGGTAAAAGCCGTACAATGGGGTGATTTTTTACCTGAAGATGCAGAAATGCATGTCATAGGTAAATCTATACAGAGCACACTTTTTAGTGTTCCGGATTGTCAATCCATAACGAAAAAAGCTATTATCGAAAAAATGAAAGAAAAATACAGCAGAGAACAGTTTGAAGAAACCGGTCCGAAATATAAAATTTCTGTTTCATTGCTTAAAGATGTTGCATCAATAACAATTGATACTTCCGGTGCAGGGCTTCATAAGAGAGGATATCGTTCATTGGTAGGAGATGCGCCGTTGAAAGAGACTCTTGCTTGCGCACTTATACAATTAAGCTATTGGAAAGATGAAAAGTTCCTTTGCGATCCGCTTTGCGGAACTGGGACAATACCCATAGAAGCAGCTATGATTGCTTTAAACCGGGCACCGGGATTAAAAAGAAGCTTTGTATGCGAGCAATGGCCTACGTTTTCACAACAGGTATGGAAAGACGCACGAGAAGAAGCTCATGACCTGTTTTTGCCTGATAAAAATTTAAACATTTACGGGAGTGATATTGATCCCAAAGCAATAGAACTTGCGTCGTTGCATGCCGAAGAAGCCGGTATAGACGAGTATATTCACTTTAAAAAACTTGATGTTCGTGACTTTAAATCGGCTCAGAGTTATGGGTTTATCATAACAAACCCACCATACGGAGAAAGACTGGGCTCGGAACGTCAAGTTGAAGAGCTTTATAAGTCAATGGCAAAATCATTTTTTGCGCTTGATAATTGGTCATATTATATATTGACATCTTATCCCGGATTTGAGAAGGTTTTCGGAAAAAAAGCGGATAAGCGTCGTAAACTTTTTAATGGCAGAATAGAGTGCCAATATTACAGATTTTTAGGGGCAAAACCCCAAAAGGAGTCTTCGGCAGAATGAATAAATTATTAAAATACTTCAAACCGCTGCCTTTTATAGAAACGCCCCGCCTTATTCTCAGGCGGGCGTATCTTACAGACACCGAAGATCTTTTTTTATGCATGAAAAACAAAAACGTATGTCGTTATGAAGTTTGGCAACCACATAACAATGTTATTGAAACGTTAGGATTTATAAATTCATTAATAACTAAATATGATGATAATACCTGTACAGACTGGGTTATTGAACGAAAAAGAGACAACAAAGCTATCGGTGTTATAAACTTACATGATATTATTGAGCAAAATCTTTACGCGGAAACCGGATTTTGGCTCGGAGAGGAATACTGGAATAATGGATATGCCGCTGAGAGTGCTTTAGCTGTTTTAAATTTTGCATTTAATGTTATGGGGCTTAACCGTGTTTGCGGAATGTGCGATACCGAAAACACTCATTCTGAAAAACTTTTGAAAAATCTTAACATGACATATGAAGGAACACTTAGACAACATATTAAAATAGGTAGCGAATTTAGAAATATAAAGGTTTTCTCAATTTTAAAGCATGAATTTCAACATTCCTGATACAAATTGACACCAATTTGTTTGAATTTTCTTCATTGCACTCACAAATTAGGGTGTTATACTATTAACATAAACAAAATAGGAGGCACGAAAAAATGTCGGATGAATTCAATAAAAGCACAGATAATTTGAATAACTCTTCTGAAAATGAAAATCCGAAAAGTGATTGGCAGACAGTAAGCCAACAAACACCTGCCGATACGTTGGAAGAGGTAGCCGTAGCACAAAACGAAACACCTGAAGTTATTAACGCACAATCATTAGACTCTTCTAATGAAAATGTCGAAACTGCATCTGCCCAACCTGGTTATGGATCCTATGTTTCACGTTATCCCTCTGAAACGACACCACAACAACCAGGGGTTATTTATACTCACCCGGCAGCCACTACAGCACAGCCTCAAAAAAAGGCAAAAGTTAAAAAAGAAAAGAAAAAGATAAACGGATGGATCCCGGTTTCGATTGTTTCTATATCATGTACTGTTGTTTGTGCAATACTGTTAACAATATCGCTGTTCGCAAACCCGAATACAGGCAAGAATAACACAGGCAACGGTTCTAATGTCATAATAAACCAACAACAAACTCCTACAACACAAAATTCAGGAACGCTTACAACAGACGGGACAAAAAAACTTTCTCCGGAAGAAGTAGTTCAGAAATTATTACCCAGTGTTGTTCAAATTGACATAACAACTCAAGCAGGTTCAGGCGGTGGCAGCGGTGTAATTATGACAGAGGACGGATACGTTCTTACCAATGCTCACGTTGTTGAAAGTGCTCAAAAAATATCAGTTACAACTAATGACGGCGAAAAATATGATGCTAAACTGATTGCATATGACAGTGAAAGCGACGTAGGAGTTGTTAAAATAGAAGGGACCTTTGTAGCAGCCACCTTCGGAGACAGTTCTAAAGTTGTACCGGGAGAAGAAGTTTTAGCTATCGGAACACCTTATAGCTCTGCTCTTTTCCAAACTGTAACAAAAGGTATTATCAGTGCTTCACGTGATGCGCTTACATTCCAGTCTCTTGGGCTTACTCTTGATGTAATTCAACATGATGCGGCAATAAACTCCGGTAATTCAGGTGGAGCTCTTGTTAACATGTATGGGCAGGTAATCGGAATAAACTCCGTTAAAATGTCCGGTATATATGAAAATCTCAGTTTTGCGCTCCAGATAAATAAAGTTTTATCAGTTGCATCAGATTTAATATCAAAAGGTGCGGTTGAAAAACCGATGATAGGTATAACAGGTAGAACAGAGCCTAATATAGGCGGTGTTTTAGTTGTTGAACTGGCAGAAAGCGGTGCAGCTAAAGATGCCGGGTTACAAGTAAATGACGTTATAACAAAATTTAACGATAACAGAATTAAAACAATTGAAGAACTGACATCAGCAATTCGTGCCCTTAAAATAGGTGACCAAGTGTCAGTAACCGTCATACGCGACGGAGAGGTTTTATCATTCACTATGAGCTTACGCTCTAGTGTTTAAAACCTAATAATAGTAGCTTTTAACTTCCCTCCATATATTGTGAAGATAATTTCCCCCAATTATCTAATCACATACAACTCCCGTGAACATCCTCCCCCGATGTTCACGGGGATTTTTTGTACACTTAAAAACAGGTGTCAAAAGACACCTGTTCCGCTTATTAGTTTATATTTCGATTAACCTAACATACTATCATAATAAACTAAGTATTTTTTAGATCGTATATACAAGAGATTTCAATTTAATTTGTTATTTGATTTATTTTTAACATAGAAATTTATAAGCTAATCCTACAACTTAATTAAGATGTTTTTTATCCTACTGCCGCGCCCAGTGCTGTTGCATAATCGGCATTTTCAAGAATATGAAATTTAACATCGTGTAAATCTTCAATAATTGAAATGAGTTCACGAGCACATGGAATAGATGCAAGATTGCCGCACAGAACAATATCTTTTGTCTCTTTTGAACGGCTTGCAAAAACCGCCATCATTCCGACAGTCTGAAAAACCATATTAATAAAACCCAGAGCAATATCTGACTTTGAAGCATAGTCTGAAATTTTACCAAAATTAGCAGCTGTAACTTTAGATGGCATATAGGAGTCTGTTACCGAAATGTCGCCCACAGTTAAATCTACATTGGACAGGTTTCCGTCAGTTGCAAGTTCAACGATATTTTCAAAATTATTTACATCCAAAAAGCGTGACGATAAGCCGCAAAGGGTACCACCACCGACACCTGTTCCGCCCATATGATAAATTACGTTTTTATCGGCATAAACAAACGCCGTTCCTGTTCCCATACTGACGATAATAGCCTTATCCAAGCCTGAAAGATGCAATCCGCCAAGGCCTATTGCTTTAAATTCATCTACATGGACAGTGTCAATGTTATAAATTTTATTATTTATATGGGTTGACCCTACACCTGTTATTTTAATTTGTGAAATCGATGAAAGATCAATTTTATTTTCTGTTATATAACGCCCGAATGCTCCGTATACGGAAGTTATGGGATCGGCAGCCATGACCTTTAACGGACGCATCATATTATCGCCGTCAAGACCGATGATTTTAGTTGTAGAACCACCGATATCTATTCCGATCAGAGTCATTTAATTACGCCCCCTAGTCCGATTTTTTCCTTAAACACATAAAGAGCTTTACATACAGCTGAACCGATTACAAAACATACAGCAGCTTCAATAAGCCCATTTACACCTACAAATGCCGCAAGGAAGGGAAAAACAGGTAATCCGGATGCAAGAGATTGAATATATTCAGTATTCCAGAAAAGAAGAATAAGTGTCACACAGAAAAGAATTGTGTTAAGTAATGCACCGGAAAGAGATGCAACAAAAGGTGCGAATTTTTTTGCAGTTATGTTTCTACTCATTTGCTGGGAAATTAAACCAACTAAAAAGCCCATAATAAGCCTTGGAAAAAAACAAAGAATAAAAGTATAAAAAGGATTTATCCCGAGCAGTGTCGCCCCAAAGGCAGACATACCAAAGCATTGATAAAAGCTTGTGAGCCCGAAAACTCCGCCAAAAAAAGCACCTGCCCAAGGGCCTAATAAAACACCGCCGATAATAACAGGCAGTTGCATTATTGTTAATTCAACAACCCCTATTTTAATATAACCGAGAACCGTTAGCCCCAAAAGCAGCTCAATTGCAACAATCATTGCATAAATTGTTAACTTTTTTGTTTTCACGTTATTTCGTGCCATTTTAACCACTCTCCATATAAAAATATAAAAAACTTATCTCCCATAAATGTCATCAAAACGAATTATATCATTTTCTTCAAAAGCATCTCCCAGTTGAATTTCAGCAATCATTAAAGGTTCTGATGCTGTATTATGAAGACGATGCATTGCCTGTTTAGGAATAAAAATATAACTTCCTTTACAAATATATACAGTTTCATCTCCAACTTGAGCTTCGCCGCTTCCGCAAATACAAACCCAGTGCTCCTCACGGAGTAGATGTTTTTGCAAGCTCAAAATACCACCTGGATTTACAGTAAGAATCTTCATTTGAAAGTTCTCGTTGTTTTCTTCAACCTTATAGTTTCCCCATGGTCGGGTATACGTTTCTCCTGCTAAATTTTTTTCATCCATTTCAGTCACCTCTTCAATAAAATTATAATACCATAAAATAACATATTTTTCAAGTAGAATTTTGTATTTTTACATTTTTTTCGCATAAGGGCTTGACAAATCAGCTTTTATATTATATAATATTACAGTCGCTGATGTAGCTCAGATGGTAGAGCGCATCCTTGGTAAGGATGAGGTCACC
>QAKR01000030.1 GCA_003343705.1 Clostridiales bacterium
CTTCTTTCTTTTCGGTAACCCGAACCCCGCTGTGTTTTTATTGCGGAGTTTCACTACCCTCCTGCTCTTTGTTTTCAAAGAGCAGGACTGGGATAAAACTGTAAAAACGGTCGTCTAAATTCAATAAGCGTTTTGACAGTATAGCATTCCCTCTATTCCTATATTCCCCGTTTTCTTTGTTTTTGGCTGTCACGTTTGTGGCAGCCGCCTTTTTATACACTGTAAGGAGAGCTAAATGAGTTTTTATAACTTTAAAAAAGATATCAGAAAAACTTTTAATCAAAAACCTGCACTTAATATACATATACAAAGCGGTGAAAAAATACGTTGTATAGGCTACTTAAATAAAAAATCTCTTGCAGCAGAATTTATAAAATTTTTACCCCATGGTGAAATTCTGTTTATTTATTCTTCAGAAAGTAATAAATATGATTTTAGAATAATTGATATAACAGAAATTAAACATTACATACAAATGCTAAACGATGAAAAAATAAACTTACCTGCTGATAAAAATATTATCTTCTCAAAAATATTTGATAAAGCAATAAAACTGTTCGGGAAGATGTATTGTAATAAAAATAAAAGTTTTAGTACATCTGTACAAATTTTAAATTCTTATTATTTAAAAGACCGAATTGAAGAAAAGCCTGTTTTAACAACCCTTGATGATATGCCTTTAAATCACGAGATATTTTATGCTGAAGCAAAATATTTTATAAAAAAATATATAGAGTATAAACTTGGGAATAAATATAAGAAAAATAAAAGTAGCAATATTGATTTTGACATTTTGTTTCTAATTTACTTAAAAAACTGGTCTAGATTATAATAAATAAACTGTACCAAAAACCTCGATTATTGAAAATATACCCCTCTTTTGTAGCACCAGTCAATTATCAAATCTTTCACCACAACCATAAATACAACTTTGTAAAACGAGGCAAAACCTATTTATCGACTCTCACTTTTTTGTTAGGTTTAATTTTTGTCTGGATATTGTTTTAATCAATATCGGGTTTTATGGAGTAGTTTATTTTTAATGCGACGCTTCTATTTTCAACTTTTTTATGAAACTGATTGACAAAATACTTATATTATGATATAATGTACCAGTTCCAAAGACAACAGGTGCTTTACGGCTTAATTTCCTGTCGAGGAAGAGTTAAAAAAATATTTTTGATATTTATTCGCTCTTTCATGCTCTTCGGAACATGAAAGAGTTTATTTTTACGGAGGTGAAAAGTTAAAATGCCCAGTGAGAAGATTTTAGAGGAAAAAAAGGTTATAGTTGCAAACCTTGCCGAGAAAATCAAAAACTCCGCCGCAGGCGTTTTCGTTGACTATCAGGGTTTAACGGTTGAAGAAGATACTAAGCTTCGTCGTGAGCTCAGAAAAGCAGGGGTTGAATACTCTGTTGTTAAAAATACGCTTGCTCGTTTCGCTGTTAAAGAAGCAGGATACGACACGGCTTTTGACGAAATTCTCAACGGAGTAACAGCCTTGGCTTTATCTGAAAGCGATGTTGTTGCACCGGCAAAAGTTCTTTGTGATTTTGCAAAGAAAAACGACAAACTTAAAGTTAAATTAGGCTTTACAGAAGGTAAAGTCACAAGCATTGAAGAAATTAAGGAAATCAGCAGCATCCCTTCCAAAGAAGACCTTATTTCCAAAACGCTTTACTGCTTGCTTTCACCCATCCAGGGTCTTGCTATCGCTTTACAAGCAATAGCTGACAAGCAAGAAGCACCCGCTCAGGCAGAATCGGTTCCGGCAGAAGCTCCGGCAGCCGAATAATCATTAAAAAATATTTGTGATAACGGAGGTAATTTAAAATGGCAAGTGAAAAAATAGCTAATATGCTTGAAGAAGTTAAAGCTCTTACAGTTGTAGAACTCAACGAACTCGTTAAAGCACTCGAAGAAGAATTCGGTGTATCCGCCGCTGCTCAGGTAGCAGTAGTTGCAGGCGCAGCAGGTGATGCAGGCGCATCCGCAGCTGCAGAACAGACAGAATTCACCGTCATCCTCGCTGATGTCGGCGAAAGCAAAATGGGCGTTATCAAAGCAGTAAGAGAAATCACAGGTCTTGGTCTTAAAGAGAGTAAAGAACTTGTTGACGGCGCTCCGAAGCCGATTAAAGAAAACGTATCTAAAGAAGAAGCTGACGCAGCAAAAGAAGCTCTTGAAGCTGCAGGCGCAAAAGTTGAAGTTAAATAATTTCAATTTATATTTCTACAGCCGGCTCATTGAGCTGGCTGTATTTTTTTTAATTAAATTTTATTATCAGGCTTTTTATATAAAATATTTCTTAGTCCGGCAATAATTATAAAAATTGCAAAAGCCTTTCTTAACCAAGTATTATCAAGAGCTTGGGCAACATAAAACCCTCCCGCTACTGCAGCTGCACCGAAAGCTGAACAGAACAAAGCTGTTTTTACATCAATGAGTTTATTTCTTATATGCAAAATAACGGCAAGGATTGTGATAGGGACAAAAAATAAAAGATTTATTCCCTGTGCTCCTTTTTGTAATAAGTCGGTAAACAGCGCAAAATACACAACAAGTATAAAACCACCGCCAAAACCCATCGATGCAAGAATTCCCGCCATTAAACCCACTATACTTGACAAGATAAAATTCATGATAAAAGCATCACCAACCCGGAAACAGCAATAACAGCCCCGAAAAGTCTTCTAAGCTTTTCGGCTTTTATTTTTTTAAGAATTATTGTACCTATAACAGCACCTACAAGACCTCCGGGAACAAACAACAGGCCGGATTTCCACTCTACATGTCCATAACAAGCATAAAAGATCAAACTAACAATACTCATGACTAAAATCATAAGAGTAGCGCTTGCATGAGCTTTTTTTTCATCACCGATAAGTTTTCTTAAAAACATAACAGCAACCACACCACCGCCGCTGCCGAAAAGCCCATTTAAAAAACCGCTTATAATACCTGTAATAGCAATATTTATTATTTTATTATTCTTAATATTCAATTTATTTACCGCCAAATATATTATATTTTTATTATTCCACACTCAAAATTACTTATGTACATTAATAAAAATATCGTATAATAAATATTATTATAAAAGACACAACCTTTTATTTTTCGTCTTGACAAATGATACAGGTTGTGATAGAATAATCTTATAATATTTTTGCTGAAAGGACAGCTTGTGATGAAAAAAATAACGATTGTGCTACTTGCCGCCGTTATGGCGATTTCTCTTTGCTGCTGCTCGCAAAACAAAAAAAATAATGAGCCGGAAGTTCTTTATGAAACAGAAACCCCCAACCCAAATAACGGAATAACAAAAATATACCGCATTGATAAACTTGATCCGCCCAGCGAGCAAGATTATTCATTTGACACCAGCGCAAAAACAAAGGAAGATGTTGAGTCTTCGGTTAGGGCAGTTGTAACAGCAAAAATCATAAAATCAGATGACCTTGCAATTGATTATACTTATAACGAAAATTCAACTACATCTTACATATCATATGTTGAGATACAGATTACCGATGTTTTTACCGACACTAACAACGAACTGCAAAAAGGTTCAAAGGTTAAAATTTATTACATTAACAACACACACACATATGTAAATGCTCTTCCTCTTATGAAGGAAGGTGAAGAGTATTTTATGTTTTTAACAACAATGGTAACTCCGTTCCACGAATACGGAAAGTATTATATCTATATGCCCCAGACTCTTTTATTTAAAAAGAACGAGAACGGGTTTTATGACTTTTCAAAAATGCTTGAAGTTTTCACACTAGAAGATTTTGGGCTTGTAGAAGGTGCAGTCCCAACCCTTGATATCATGCATGAATTTTTCTCCAATACTAAATCAGATCAATAAATATTGATAAAAAAACACCGGCATCTATTGCCGGTATACGACCGTTGAACATATCAGTTTAACGGTCTTTTTTTATTGCCCACACCTCAAAAATAACATGAAAATTAATAATTTATTAATGTGGAAGACTTTATTACAAAACCTTATAAATAACAAGTATCTCTTTCGCTTTTTTAAGAGACTCTTCGTCTTCAATTGTATTTAATATTATATTAAATTTTTGTCTGATCTCTTCTTTGGGATCTTCATGTTTTAACTGGGTAAACATATCTAATTGCAGACAACAATCAAAACACAGGCATAGGCGGTGTCCTTTATCATCAAAAAACAATTTATAACCGGGTTTAGTAACCGGTTTATTACAAATAATACATTTAATCAAAACAACAAATCCACGCAGTCAAATTTTAAACAATTTATTTATTCTCAGCTTTTTTATAAGAACGTCAACAATCCACAATATTCTTAATCGCTCCTCTTTTGAAAGTTATTCAACCCTTTCAGATAACTTTGAAGCCTTAACCATGTAACCAACATTTAGCACGTCCATAAACAGATCGTCTGCCGTTATATAAAGATTGTTCATAATATCTATTAATAAAAGCTTAAAGAGTTATATATATTGTATTTCACTTAAATATAACTAAACTTAATTTCCTTTATTTTTAGCAGCCTCTTCAGCTTTAGCCTTATCCAACCAAGTTCCGCAATTTTGATACAAATTAAAATATATCATATCTGTATTTGCTTGAGGATCTATTTTTGTTACAGACATATATCCGTATGTGGCATAAGTCCAAGTACCGTCAGCCGGCATTTGTGTTGTACCTACATATAACCGATCACTCTTAGTCAAGGCATCATATGCCATATTTTTAATCGTATCCGCTTCTAAATTTGTTTTAACAATGGTAAGAGAATAATCGATAACATCATAAGCAGTTGGAATGTCTTTTTTCAAAAGCTCACGATAAATTGCTTGCATTATATCACGCTGTCTGCGAGCTCTTTCAAAATCAGTCCCATCTAAGCTTCTGTTTCGTGCATGACGCAAAGCCTGCTCTCCGTTAAGCCTAACACTTTCTCCGACAGGTAAAGACCACCCAAAGTGCTTTGAGTAATAAGCAGATTCATCACTTGATATAGGGACATTAACACCACCAAGCTTGTTAACTATATCAACCATACCTTCAAAATCAAGTAAAACATAATTTTGAATATCAAGATCAAAGTTTTTATTTATTGTATTTATAGCAAGCCCAGGACCTCCGTAGGCATACGCATGCCCCAGCTTTGTCCAGCCGTAACCGTCAACATAAATAAGACTGTCTCTCAAACATGAAATAAGCCAAACCTCTGTTGTTTTTTTATTATAGGAAAAAATCATCATACTATCGCTTCTACCGCGAGAGCCGTCTGTACCATCACGCCCCATAACAAGAATATTTATAACATCTTCTGATATACGGTCACGTTTAAGAATATCCACATCCCCTTGAATTTTTTCTGCGCTTATAGGATCGTTAATATCGGTTTCAGGACTATTAGGGTCATATAGATCAGGCTTTATGAAATCATCATCATTCAAAACAGGATCATCACTCTGTACATCATCGGAGATATTAATGGAATTATCTTTTGTTGCATTAACTTTACCCTCGACCCAAACAACACCATATGCAAGAGCACCTAATGCCATAAGGATGACAACCCCCGCTATAATAGAGAAAATAAAAGACCTACCTCTTTTATGGCAAGCAGTTATTACTATTATACCTATAAGGGCTGCAAGCAAAAGCCCGCTTAATACCAGCATAAAAACAACTGCCACATTATATCCAGGCATCCAGCCTTTGAAAGTCATTAAAAGACATATAGCTGTTAAAATGGTAAGGGCACCTGCACTAATCAGAAAAGAACGCAATAAGATGCGTATTTTTTCTGACATTTCCGTTCTGTTCACTGCATTTCCAACCTTTCTGCAAGTTTCTCCGAAAGATCTTTAAGTGTTTGTGCACAAAATGGGCTTTCAAGACCGCCTTCGCTAACCAACGTCACGAAATCCTTTGTACCGCCCTTTTTCAGGAAATCCATATATTTATCAAAAGCTGAATCATAATCAGTCTGCATCATCACCCAGAACATAAGTGCAACCGTTTGCGCAAGACAATAATCAATATAATAAAACGGATTTTCATATATGTGACCTTGATACTGCCAACGCGTTCCTTTTTCAAAATATTCTATTCCCTCGCTTGAAAGATAAGGTCTATATTTTTTTTCTAAGGAAAGCCACAATTCATTACGTTCTGACGGTGTCATTTCGGGGTTTTCATAGACATATTGCTGAAAGCGGTCAACTATAACACCATAGCAAGGGAACGATATTGCATTTGAAATATGCATTTTCCTGTAATCATCAGCTCTTTGGCCGAAGAAGGTATCCATATATCTCCATGCAAAAAACTCCATAGACATTGAATGGACTTCGCATGTTTCCATGCCGCCTTCCCAAAGCTCATAAAAAGGAATACTACGTTCTGCAACATATGCAGCAATTGCGTGGCCCGCTTCATGTGTTAAAACATCTATATCCCCATATGTTCCGGCAAAATTTGCAAAAATAAAAGGCATATCGTAATCAGGTAAATCTATTTGATATCCGCCACAAGATTTTCCAGGCCGTGCCAAAACATCAAAAAGATCGTTTTGAAGCATGAAATCAATAAATTCACCTGTAATAGCAGACATTGATTTATACATTTTTTTACCATTTTCAAATATCTCAGAAGCAGAACCAATGGGCTCAGGGTTACCGTTTTTAAGCCAGACGCTGTCATCATATAGCATAAGATTTTCAATGCCTAAAGTCTTTTGTTGTGCCTTTTTTAATTCCGAAACAAAAGGAACCCAGTATTTTTCAACTGCTTCAGCAAATTTTTTAACATCTTCCGGTGTATAGCAGGTTCTTCCCATACGAAGATATGCAACCTCAGAATAGTTTTTAAAGCCGAGTTTTTCAGCAATACGGTTACGAACTTTAACCATTTTATCATAAATTTCATCAAACTGTGATGAGTGTTCAGACATCCATTTTCCATGTGCATCAAAAGCTTCTTTACGTGTTTGTCTATCTGGGCTTTCTTTATATTTAGAAAGTTGCTCAATGTTACAAAGCTCTCCTCTAAACGGAATTTGAGCAGAAGAAAGAAGTTTTTTATATTCAGTGCTAAGTCTGTTATCCTCTTGCATATCGCTAATAACGGCAGTCGAAAAACATTTCTGTGCCGCTTCATATTTTTTAAAAAGAAGATTTGGAAGAATTTGCTCCAGTTGATCTCTGAATTTTGAAGTAAGCATCTTTGAATTAAATAAAACACATTTCTCTTCAAATAGAGGTTCATTTTCATTAAAAAAGTCTATTTCGCCGGAATAAAATGTATCACGAGTGTCTAAAGTAAAACGAATATAAGCAAGGTTTGACATTGTGCTAAAGTGCTTTTTTATCTTAACATACTCATCGTAATATTCAATTTGTTTTGCAGCATTCTGTGCTTTATCGAAACTTTCGCAAAGCTCGGAAAGTTTTGCATTCATTTGAGACATATCCGGACGAATATATTTTATTTCAGAAATCTTCATATTACACCTCATTTATATTCTGCATAGGGCGACCCATAGGGCCGCCCGTATATTTTTTTAAATTAACCGTTTTTCTTTTTCATAAAAGCTTTCATTCTTTTTGAATGATCAAGTTCTTTTTTGCGTAAACGAATGCTTTTCGGAGTTACTTCCAAAAGCTCGTCCTCATCAATAAATTCGATTGCCTGTTCAAGACTGAACTTTGTAGGAG
This sequence comes from Clostridiales bacterium, assembly GCA_003343705.1. Lineage (GTDB taxonomy): Bacteria > Bacillota > Clostridia > Oscillospirales > UBA644 > QAKR01. The sequence goes on from QAKR01000030.1 coordinate 7,730, forward strand.
GTATAAGACGAAGTGCATCATCATGTCCGGATGAACGTACGGCTGTCATATGTTTTTTCTTACATACGTTAACAACGATATCGTCACCCTTCATACCCATACCGACAACCTGGCCGGAATAAACAGGTTCAGCCGGGTCAACAAACATAGGGCCGCTGTCTTGGGAATTAAAAATACCGTAAGTTGTTGTTTCGCCTGTTTCAAAGGCAATAAGCGAGCCAACCTGACGTGAAGTGATAGTTCCTTTAAACGGCTGATAACTGTCAAACACGGAGGTCATAATACCCTCACCGCGAGTATCTGTCATGAACTCATTACGGTAACCAAAAAGTCCTCGAGCCGGAACGAGAAATTCCAAACGTGTACGGGAGCCTACCGTTCCCATATGAATAAGCTCACCCTTACGCATACCTATTTTTTCTATAACCGAACCGACTCCTTCTTGGGGAACGTCGGCAACAAAACGTTCTATAGGTTCGCAAAGTTTGCCATCTATTTCACGCATTAATACTTTTGGCTTACTTACTTGGAATTCGTACCCCTCACGACGCATAACTTCAATAAGAATGGACAAAGACATTTCACCTCTGCCGCATACTCTGAAGGCTTCTGTGGTATCAGTTTCCTCAACCTTAAGAGAAACGTCTTTTAAAAGTTCTTTAAAAAGCCTTTCACGGAGGTTCCTGGATGTTACAAATTTGCCTTCACGGCCTGCAAATGGGCTGTCATTTACCATAAATGTCATCTCAACTGTAGGTTCTGATATTTTGACAAATGGAAGAGGCTCTATTGCATCAGGTGCACATATGGTATCTCCTATAGTAACGCCTTCCACACCTGACAGAGAAATTATTTCTCCTACTGTTGCTGTTTGAACAGGAACTCGATTAAGCCCTTCAAATTGATAAAGATTTACTGCTTTTACTTTTTTTATAGGACGAAGGCCATGATAATCTGCTAAAACAATCTCTTGTCCAACTTTTATTGAGCCACGCTCAATGCGTCCAACGGCTATTCGGCCGACATATTCGTTATAATCTATTGATGAAACAAGGAGCTGTAAAGATCCGTTCTCATCACCTGAAGGGGGATCTACATAATCAACAATAGCGTCATACAAAGGTTGTAAATCTGTACCAGCCACATCAGGTGATAGCGATGCTGTCCCGGCTCTTGCCGACGCAAATAAAACAGGGCTGTCAAGCTGCTCATCAGTTGCATCAAGGTCCATTAAAAGCTCCAACACCTCGTCCACAACCTCGTGGGGTCGTGCGTCAGGTCTGTCGATTTTATTAACAACAATAATAACCTTATGGCCAAGATTAAGTGCGTGTTGCAATACAAATCTGGTCTGAGGCATAGGACCTTCAAAAGCATCTACAAGCAAAATAACACCGTTAACCATTTTTAGAATACGTTCTACTTCGCCACCAAAATCAGCGTGTCCCGGAGTGTCAATAATGTTAATTTTTGTGTCTTTATAATGTATTGCCGTATTTTTCGCAAGAATTGTGATACCTCTTTCACGCTCAAGGTCGTTAGAGTCCATAACTCTTTCTGCAACGGTTTGATTTTCGCGGAAAGTTCCGCTTTGTTTAAGCATTTCATCCACAAGCGTGGTCTTTCCATGGTCAACATGGGCGATAATGGCAATATTTCTGAGTTTTTCGCAAATCAATAACTTCAATCCCCTTATAAATAAATATACATATTGATAAATTATACACCTATCTTTATTACAAATCAAGTCTATTTGATAAAATTTTAACTTTTATACAAAAAAAAATCAAAATATCGGCTTATTATATCAAAAAAGAGTGCAGGAAAACCGCACTCTAACTTATTTATTTTTCATATGCAATTGTACATACCCTTTTCTTTTCATTGTCTGAAAGCTCGTTTAAAAAACCGCCCTTTAACATCAGCCAAGAAAATGCGTTAGGTTGATAAAATTGTGTGGATATAAACTCTTTCTCTTCAACAGAAACACAAGAGGGAATCAGTTTCTTTATATAAATCGCATAATCTTTGTTTATTTCTGATACTATGCGTTTTTTCACCGAAGGAATAATCGTGTTGACTAAAATGCTCTTTAACTTTTCGTGCTCCTCTTTTGTAAAATACGGAATAAGCATTTGAGGCTTTCCGTCATTTACAGCTGCATATCCGAGAGCTGATAATTCGGCAATAATTTCTTTATCATAATTATTAGGTTTAATATTTTCTTTTATTATTGTATAAACTCTTTGAATTTTTTGAGCCTTATCGTTAAACAATTCCCTTCTTTGAGTTGCATACGGAGGGTCGAACTGTCGAATACAGAGTTTTTCATTCCCGGTATGTTTTCCCGCATTGCCTGACGAATATTTTATATAATCGATAAAGTCCGGGCACTGTTTTTCACAATGCTGTAATATTTCTTCTTCCGGCCAATAAGCAATTATCCAATGTGCGCCATTTTCACCGCGGATCGGGGCTTTTACTTCAGACTTTATCATTGTATCATTAAGATAGGCATGTGTAGCTTCGGTATAAAAGTCCCACAACAGAAACTCTTCATCAAGATTGCAGCCGATAAAACCTATATTTTTTATTTTAAATAAATTATTCTTTACCTCTTCAAATATTATTTTTGCGAGCGGCGGAATATTTTCAAACTCGAATTTTTTCTGAGCAATATAAAAATCCGCATCACTTATAAAGAAATTTGTTTTAAATTTATTAGTGCCTACTTTTTCGATATAGTTCATGTTCACAAGTGGCTCCAGCTTGTTCTCTACAAATGCCGCAGACATACCGAGAGTAATTGCTATTTCTTCAATAGTCAACGGTTTTTTCTGACAGACAATACATATATTTTGTGAAAGTAGATTGTTTCTCAACCCGGCAAGATTGTAGTCCGGTGCCCAACCGTTGAAATATATTGAAAGTTTTATAGGTTGATAAATTGAATTTATCATTTTAATACGCTCCTTTAATATTTTTTTAGATTCGCTCAGATACCATCGGATAGTAGAGGCAGGAACACCGAGAATTTCAGAAATTTCTTTTCCGCTCTTATTTTCATAATAAAACATGACTGTAACGTCTCTTTTTGTTTTGCTGAGATACATTATCTCCTGCCTAAGCTTTTGATATAGTTCATTTTTTTCTAATTCTTCTTCAACACTCTTATCTGAACAAATGTCTTTCATCGCTTCATCATAATTTACACCTTGCCATATACGAATATTTTCTCTAACAAAATTCGACCATGTATACTGGCAAATTTTATAAATATAACTGTCCTTGTTTTCAATCTTTTTTTCCAAAAAATTTATTTTACATAAATTCATCAGAATATTTTGAGATAAGTCCATTGAATCATGATAATCATGAGTTTTTGAATATGCAAACCCATAAATCTTCTTCGCATATTCTTCTATCAGTTTTTCATTTATTTCCGTTTTTCTCACCCACCTTTCTTTCGTTTTGAGTACTCACTATATAAGTATCTGAAAAAATATATTTGTTGGACTGTTTATATAAAAAATAGAAAGTGCGGAAAATCCGCACTCCGAAACAAAACTTCAAATCTCAGGTTTTTTAATTTCTTTTAAACGACTCCATCTTATATTGTTTGATTTTATTTTTTAATCCAGTCATCTGTTATCCCGACAATGTCAAAGTCTATTTTTTCAAGCTCTGTAATAAGGCTCTGAAAACGCTTGCTTTCTTTAAAATATTCGGCTCTTGCAATATTCTCATCATTTTCTTTTAGAAGAAGCGTACTTAAAATCTTGCCCACTGTCTGTAAGAAATCCATAGATCCGTTAAAAATATCTTTTCTCATTTTTTCAGTATGTGGACAAGGTGAGAAAACTCTACAAAACAATAACATAGAAGAAGCATGTTTTCCGAATTCCCTTAGTTCTTTTTCTATATTTTTGCTGAGCTCCACATATTTTTCAAGGGCAGCTAGGGCTTCGGTATCGTCTTCTGAATTAAGATAAATACCTGAAAATAAGCTTCTGTAACCCATATCCGACAATTTTCTGGCTGTAAAATCAGCACCCAAATAATTATAAACAGCATCATAAATTGCTTTTCTTAATTTTACATCCTCAATACCGGGCCTAAATTTATTATCCCTGTAATCTAGATTAGGATACTTGCTTCCGAGTAAAAACGATGTAAACTGCATTAGTGTTAACGGCAACTGTTCGTTTGAAAAATACACCCTTTCTTCAGGTGTAAGCAATGGTAACACTCCGAAAAGGTTTTGTTCTTGCTTAGCCATTTCCACAGCTTTTTCTCTGTCAAAATCTATGTAAAGTCTATGCATAAGATATGCTTTAGCTGTATTTTTCCATTGATTATCCTGACATCTCTCCATAACTCTTAAAAGTAAAATTTCCGCTTCGGAAAATAAACGATTTTTATCTTCGTCTGTTAAGATTTCTTTGTTCTTGGTAATATAATCAGCAATATATTTGCCTAAAAAAAAGGTTACCATCATATCATCAGGATACATTTCATGCGCGGTTCTGTATTCAGCAACAACATCCTTTAAATCAAGATTTACAACCCTTACAACAAGTTTGTCAAGGTATTCTTTCTTTTTTTGTTCATCCACATCCATACAAAACAATTTATCCGGGGTTGTTTTCAAAACAGCGGAAATCTGAGGAATAAGCTCAAAATCCGGATATCCGCCGCCAGCCTCCCAACGAGAAACGGCTTGAGGGGTAACACCTAAAGCCATTGCAAGTTTTTCCTGTGTCACGCCGTTTTTCAATCTGAGTTCCTTAAGAACCTTACCAAAATTTATTTTCATATTACAAGCCTCCTTTTTATGGTTTAAGTATACTATAAAAAATCGCCCAAAACAATCAATGTACTTTTGTTGAGACTCAACTTAAACTTTAGCATAAATATGTGAACTAACAAATTTGTTGTTAGAAGAGCATACAACATCAAACAATATTTCTATTGAAACATAACTGTATCATTCACTTACATAAATAATCTTATAATATATTTCTAATTATAACATCAATATTTATTTACAAAAAATAGTTAAACATGGTGAGTAAATCCTGTACAATGTTGTTGCGACACCAATCTAAAGGATATTCAAGCAATGTTCTAGAAAATTATACCACAGAAATACTCGGATTACAAGATGCAAAGATAGAAGATGTTTTTGAAATTGATAATGTTTTGCAAATAGATGTCTCTCTTAAAAGAACAAAACAAACATGCCTTGGTTCAGAAGAGGCACAAAAAAGCGCATGATTACAAGCTTCAACGGGTAAAATATTTATTGTTCTGAGATAAATAAATTGATAATGTAATTTTTTATGAGTAATATGCGAATGTTATATCATTAATTGTGCTAGACATTATTCAAAAATGTGAAGCATATAGCTAATAAATATCATGTAATACGGCATGCATTATAAGCTATGAAAGCTGTATGTAAGGAGCTCAAAGAGAGTTAAATAAATACATCTGAATAAAGTACAAGCATACTGCAAGGATATTATAAAATACTTATTCAATACTAAAGCTGATGAAATATAAGATTTGATGCACATACTTACAACTTCATAAAGATTAGCAGAAACATCTTGGTTAAAAAAATATTTCAGTGAAGATTTAATAAAACATATGAATAAGTAATCGAACTCTTAAAATAATGGATTATAAGAGCTTCAAGTAGCGTTAATGAGAGGTTCATAAGCTGTTCATAGACAATGGTATATTGGAGTAAATGTTTTGCAACCTCTTTATAATACAGGTACACGAACGGTAGAATACAAGAAATGAACAACAAAATTAAAGTCTTAAAGCGATTCTGTTTTTGTTATTTCCGTATATTCAGAAACAGAATATTTCATATTGCATAGAAGAAACCGCAAAATCTCCTCCCATGAGTGCAGTTATTTGCACTCAGAGGAAGAGATAACAGGGTAAATTGCAACTTTTGAGTTAATTTTTCACCTCAACAATTGACAAAGATCCTTTATTTTCTACTTATAAAATATGTTTTTTTTACCTTCTGATTTATCTAGTTGTTTTCTTTATATAAAAAAAGAACAGTACTTTTTAATACTGTTCTTTGGTGGGCCATCAGGGACTCGAACCCCAGACCGACCGGTTATGAGCCGGT
>QAKR01000050.1 GCA_003343705.1 Clostridiales bacterium
AAGGAAGCCGCCGAAAAAGCCAAAATCGAGCTGTCATCCTCGACTTCCACCGAAATCAACCTCCCCTACATCATGCCCGTCAACGGCGTGCCCAAGCACCTGGTAAAAACCCTCACCCGCGCCAAATTCGAGCAGCTCGCCGACCGTCTCATCAACGCCACCATCGCTCCCTGCGAGCAGGCACTCAAAGACGCCGGCCTTAAAGCCAGCGACATCGACGAAGTGATCCTCGTGGGCGGTTCCACCCGTATCCCCGCAATCCAGCAGATCGTAGAGAAAATCTTCGGCAAAGCACCCTCCAAGGGCGTCAACCCCGACGAAGTGGTAGCCGTAGGCGCAGCCATCCAGGGCGGCGTGCTCTCAGGCGACGTAAAGGATGTGCTCCTGCTCGACGTAGTGCCCCTGTCGGTCGGCATCGAGACCCTCGGCGGAGTAATGACAAAACTCATCGAAGCCAACACCACAATCCCCACCCGCAAGAGCGAAACCTTCTCCACCGCAGCCGACAACCAGCCCTCGGTTGAAATCCACGTCCTCCAGGGCGAACGCCCAATGGCCAAGGATGACAAAACCCTCGGCAAATTCCACCTCGACGGCATCGCACCCGCTCCCCGCGGCATCCCCCAGATCGAAGTCACCTTCGAAATCGACGCCAACGGCATCCTCAACGTTTCCGCCAAAGATAAAGCCACCGGCAAACAGCAGAGCATCCGCATCGAAGCATCTTCGGGCCTCACCGACGAAGAAATCAAGCGAATGAAAGACGAAGCCGAAGCCAACGCCGCCGCCGACGCCAAAGAAAAAGAGCGCATCGACACCCTCAACAAAGCCGACGCAATCATCTTCCAGACCGAGAAACAGCTTCAGGAATTCGGCGACAAACTCCCCGCCGACAAGAAAGCGCCCATCGAAGCAGCCCTCACCAAGCTGAAAGAAGCCCACAAAGCACAGGACGCCCCCGCCTGCGAAGCCGCAATCAAAGAAATCGAAACCACCTTCGGTCAGGCACAGCAGGACATCCTCAACGCCCAGGCACAGGCACAGCAGGCACAGCAAGGCGCCAACCCCGGTGCCGGTGCCCCCGGCGCAGGCCCCTCCGCAGGTCCCGACGACCACGTCACCGACGTCGACTTCGAGGAAGTGAAGTAATCCGTCAATTCAGAACCATCTAAATCCATACAAATGGAGTGTAGCCCACCCGGTTACACTCCATTTTATTTTTCAATATTTTCATCAAGATGGCCCGGAATTTATTTATTTTCGTTATATTTGCGCCATATTTGGAGCGTGTCTTATTTGGCGATAAGGTGTCCCTTATTTACTCTTATGCCCTCTTATGGGATCTTAATACTGATTTTTTTATGCCGACTGCCAAGTATGAAATAAAACGAAAGTGTAAGTGTTGTGGGGCGACATTTCTGGCCAAGTCTCTCGACTCTAATTATTGTAGCCGGACATGTTCTGACAAGGGCTATAAGCAACGGCGTGCTATTCAGCAGCAGCGAGAAAAATGGGATAACATCAAATAGAGAAGATTGTATTCATAGTTAAGGAATTAAAGTCTATTGGCTCCCATCCAATAATTTGGCATCCTATTACAGATTTCGGTTGTTAAAGCGGACTCTGCAATACAGTATGCTCAACAACACTTCTTCCAATTTGGACACCTATCAGAATTTAACTATCTTTGCACCAAATTTAAATTTATTGAAATGAAAGACCTAAATCGACTAAAGGTAGTTCTAGTAGAAAAAAAGCGTACAAGCAAATGGTTAGCTGAAGAGTTAGGCAAGAATGTAGCTACTATATCAAAGTGGTGTACCAATACGATTCAGCCTGATTTGACTACGCTTAACAGAATCGCGGAACTATTGGATGTTGATGTTAAAGAGTTGATAAATAGCAATAAGGAGCAAAAATCCCGCATATGAGATATTTAGGGAGCAAAGACAAACTTATACCAGCGATTCAGTCCTTGCTATCAGAAAAAGGGTTGACTAGTAAACCACACGTATTTTTTGATGCGTTTTGTGGCACTGGTGCGGTTGCAAATAGTTTAAAGGATGTCTTTCATCTTGTTATTAATGATTCTATGAACTGGAGTGTTTTATATTCCAGAGGCCGAATCGTTGGCAATACTTGTACTTTTGAAAAATTAGGTTTTGATCCATTTCAATTTTTTCAAAAAAACGATGAGATCAAGAAAGGTTTTATTTACAACACCTATTCTCCAGCTGAAACTGACCGAATGTATTTTACGCCTGAAAATGCGGGGCGAATAGATTATATCCGAAGCAAAATTGAGGAATGGAATAATGCAAACTTGCTTTCAGAAAACGAATACGCATACTTAATCTACTGCCTGATTGAAGGCGTATCAAGCGTATCAAATACAGCGGGGGTATATGGCGCATTTTTGAAACATTGGGATCCACGCTCGCATAATAAATTTCAATATGCACCAATACAAGACCATCTGTTCTCTGACATGACGTCATATCTGACGTTAAAATCATATTGTGATAGAATTGAAGACATAATTGAAGATATTGATTGTGATATATTATATCTTGATCCCCCATATACTCAAAATCAATACGGAACCCAATATCATCTCTTAGAAACACTGGTTCTTGATGATGATCCATCCGTAAGTGCTATAACCGGTTCCCGTCCAGTCGGTCCTATGAAATCATTTTGGTCTAAGGATATCTATTCTCAGATTTTATTTGAGTATGTAATAGCCAAGACCAAGGCTCGATATATCCTTTTTAGCTATAACAATGATGGCTTTATGTCCAAAGAATATATTGAAGCCGTTATGAAACGATATGGCCAAGTGGAATCGTTTACTTGTATGGAGATTGATTACAAGAAGTATAACAATTTTAAATGTCGTGGACGAGATGGCCATTTTGAATATCTTTTCTTTATTGAAAAGAAAGCAGAAAATGATGTTATATATGAATCACCTCTGAATTACTCTGGGAGTAAAGCGAAGATGGTTCCGTTTATCAAATCGATGTTGCCCCCGCAAATTAAAACCTTTGTAGACGTATTTGGAGGCGGATTTAATGTAGGAATCAACATTGATGCAGAGCGAATTATATATAATGATATCAATCCTTTTGTTGTAGAGTTAATAAAGTCTTTTAAAAATATTGAGTGTGTCGATTATCTTAAGTCTATAAATAAATTCATAAAAGATTATGATTTAGCACCCAATAACAAAGAATCATATACAGCCATGCGGAATGTGTATAACAATTTGCCTCAAAAAGAGCGTTCTCCGTTGATGCTGTATGCACTAATCCTTTTTGGATTCCAACAACAGATTCGGTTTAATTCAGATTATGGATTTAATATCCCGTGTGGTTCTAGACGCTTCAATGACCGTATTATTGCTAAATTGGTTTCTTTCTGTCGCATAATAAAAGATAAAGAGGTCGTTTTTTCAAATATTTCATTTGAGAAATTTAATAAAATAATTGAAAAGGATACAGTGTATTATTTCGACCCTCCATATAGAGAAACGACTGCAACTTATAACGATGGTAAACGAGGGTTTGAGGGTTGGACAATTGAACATGAACGAAAATTATGTTCACTCATAGACTCGTTAACTACGGATCAGGTCAAATGTGTTTTTTCATATGTTCTTAAAGTTGACTCTTTTTACAACCACGACATTGAAAATTGGGCCAATAATAGGGGATATAGAATTATACCTGTTCCAGAGGCCCAAGGAAGATACAATGACCGTCAAGAGGTATTAATTTTAAATTATTGATTATGTCCACCATAATTTCATATCGACCTAATACACAGAAAATTCGTAATGGGTTTAAGAATATTTTAACACCCTCAATTCTTGAAGATGTATGTGTTAAGATTACCGGTCGCCGCACATATAGTGTGGTCGAACTTAATGACACATATAACAAGGGAAGGTTGATAACATTAACTCACAATAATACCACTCATTACATAACATTATCTGAAAATAGAATTGAAGGCCGAAATTCGAGTCTGCAAAGCGTTCCAACTGCAATAAACGTGTTTTTTGCAGATCCGAACCCCAATAAAAAGTTATGGTATTATTTTGTTCCTCATACTGGGAACCCATTTACTGATTATCATCTAGTGTACTATCGGTTAATGATGACAGCTGGAATTGAGTTCCTTAATTTGGACAACTATTATACAGGATTACTATTACCGTATTTTACTGTTGATGATTTAATTGCTGAACGCAGCCGTAATCAGAGTAGTAATCGTAGCAATAACTCCTCTTTTGTTTCCAAAACTGAGGACAAAATTCAGTTGTATGCTAAAACGTATGGTGCTAACAAGTACGAATCAACTGTCTTTGGGGTAGCACTTTCCAAAATAGCAGACAGACCAATCGACGTTTTTGCTGTATCAGAGCAAGATTTAATCAATCTTCCTGCTTCTTCACTAGCGACATTTAGTGAATTAGGTAATATTTCAGTATATAACACTTCATTAAGATTGAATCGGCTGGCACCAGATAACGAAGATACTCTTCGTTTAAGGTCTGCGGCATATAACTACAATCTTTTTGACCGAATTGGTATGAAAAAGTGTGCTTTATGTGGCTGTGAAATCCCAGAGATTATTCATGGGGCTCATATTTGGGGAGTGGCAGAAATAAGAAATTGTGCGATGATTGATGATGAGCAAAAATACGCTCATGCTACTAGTGGCCATAATGGTTTGTGGCTTTGTCATAATCATCATAAATTATTTGATTCTAACCTCTTAGCATTTAACACAGATGGACGTTGTTTGATAAGGAGTTCGATACCACAAGAATACGAAACTTTTATTTCAGATTCTATTACAGCAGGTTCTCTACAACAAAACATTTTGAGTGATAACTTCCTCTATTACCTGATTCAACGTAATAGTGCAATTAATCTTTCATCCTACTCAGCAGTGTAAAAGAACATTATACAATGCTTTACAGCTCATATCATCATAATGACACTTACGAGGATCCGAAGACATCATCTGTTTTCGAGACAATGCTTATGTTTCCGGATGAACTGTTTTGGAGAGTTCTGCGTACAGCTTGTTTTGATAATGAAAATATGCCTATTGTCGAAAGCCCTCGGCCTCGGCTTGACCTTTTCTACAAAACCCAAACCCAAGAAAACATAATAAATTGAGATCACAATATCGATATGTCAGTAGCGCATAAGATGAAATCAATGTGGAACTTTGTAGACTCTTTAGGAACAGACACTTTATATATTTGCCGGGAGGCTCTACTTCTGTCTCTGTTACTGCTTTGCGGTTGTTCGTCAGGGAAGTATAAGAGCGATTATGAAGAATGCGCTGAATGCAACGGCGACGGCTATGTCATTGTAAGTTGCCCTGACTGCGAAGGGGAAGGAGAAGTTTATTGTCCTGAATGTGATGGATCCGGGCACGAAAGATGTACTTGGTGCTACGGTTCCGGTAAAGAGAGCTGTTCTTCTTGCAGCGGTAGAGGCGGTAAAGAATGCTGGTCTTGTAACGGCTCAGGGAAAGAAAGGTGTTCTAATTGCAACGGGCAGGGTTATGATATGTGGGATAATCAGTGCTCTTGGTACTGGAGGTCTGGCTATCGTGATTGTTCATCATGTTCTGGGAAAGGTTACGATGAATGCTTCTCATGCAATGGCACCGGACAAAAAGACTGCTCATGGTGTTGGGGTCGAGGTTACAAAGACTGCGATAACTGTACCGGCTCTGGTACGATAGAATGTGAACGTTGCTCCGGCCAGGGAAAACTCCGCGCTGAATGCCCCGAATGTAATGGCTATGGTAAGGTATCTAAATAAATTGTAATTATGAAGGCTTTTAAACTCTTTGATATTGCCCGCTTGGTAGATATAACATATACATTTCCAGTTGATTGATTCTGCTGGATTGGGTTTGATTTAATTCTATCATATCATGCTCATATTTGGAACATGTAGTAATAATACTCTGTATATCAACAATCATTATATTCGAGGAAGTGAAATAATCTATCAATTTAGAAATATCTAAATCCATATAAATGGAGTGTAGCCCACCCGGTTACACTCCATTTCTTTTCGTACACAAAAGTGAGTTGTACAAAAACTGATGATTTAACATATTTTAGTAATTGGGGGGGGTAATTTGTAAACTAATATGTAATTTTGCAGTAAAACAAACGCAAGCAGACAGCTAACCGCATTTGTAAGTGACTGACCAATCTAACCCACCATCTATATATAAACCATTCAGATCTATGAAAAGAAAACTACTCACTTTCTTAACCCCTGCGTTGCTCCTCATTGGAACCGCGTTCAATGCCTCCGCATATTCAGCCGGAGACAAGATTGAAGAATCCATGGGACTGACAGGTCTTCCGAGCAGTAGCAGCAGCAGCAAAGATGCCTACTTCGTGTTTAAAGTCAACGAGGATGGAAACTCATTGACTCTCACATCGGCACAGTTCCAAACTTCGGGCGTCCTTCCACAACAATACAGAGGGAACATAAACATCACCATTCCTTCGACCGTCGAAGGGCTGCCGGTCACCGCAATAGGAAGCTCTGTTTTCGGTGGATGCTCCAATGTAAAAAGCATTAATATTCCGGAGTCGGTAAAAGAAATCGGCAACGATAGTTTCACCGGTTGTCGCGATCTGGTCACCCTCAATCTTGGCGGCGTGGAAAAAATCGGCAAAGGATGCTTCTATTTTTCAGGTTCTGATTTTCAAAAAGCACTTACTAAAGTCGACCTTTCCAATGTAAAGGTTATTGGAAGTAATAGCTTCGTAAATTTCCCCAATCCGGTTGATGTCACGCTTTCTCCTGATCTCGAAAGCCTTGGCACCGGAAGTTTTCAGGGATGTCCTAACGTAGAACTCGAATTCCCCGAAAATTCAAAATATGCTGTAATCGACAAGATCGTATACGAATGTGACGGTACCGGAGCCGACAAAAAGCCACAGAGGCTATTAATGCTTCAGCCTAATTTCGACGATGCGATTGTGAATGTTCCGACGACTGTCACCTCTATCGCCTCCCGGGCATTCGAAGGCAATAGCACAATTCAGAGTATCGATCTCGGCAACGTTCAGACTGTCGGGAATTACGCTTTCATGAATTGCACAAAACTCGTTACAGTAAAAGGTTCCGAAAACATCATAAATCTCGGGAGCAGTGCTTTCAGCGACTGCACATCACTGAACGCATTCACAATCGGTGCACAATGCACCGCTGATGCTTCCGGTATACAATCAGCGCTTAATGGATGCACCGGTCTCAAGTCTTTCGAAGTTGAAGCTGGAAATCCCAATTTAAAAGCTGAAGATGGGGTGATGTTCGACAAGAGCGGCACCACTCTTATTGCCTATATGTGCGACAACAAAACCACCTACAGCGTTCCTCAAGGAGTCACCACTATAGCAGACAAAGCTTTCAACAATGTCGGCTCAACTCTGACACAACTCACCATCGGGAACGACGTAACCACTATAGGTTCTGATTTATTCCTTAGGAATGCGGCCAGCTCCCTGGAACATCTCACTCTCGGCGCCAATGTAAAGTCCATCGGAAATACGGCATTCAATAACTGCGACCATATCAGCATAGTGGAAAGTCTGGCGGTTGTACCCCCGACCATTCCCAGTCAATGGGTTTTCAGCCACTATACATGCTATAATGCCGAACTTCGTGTACCCGAAGAAGCAAAGACTGCCTACAAGACCGCCAATGGTTGGGAAGAAGCATTCGGCGATCGTGTAGTAACCGGAGTGGAGAATGTGTATATAGAGACCACTGACAATGGTGCATACTACAATCTGCAAGGTATACGAGTTGGTGAACCTCGTGCCGGCCAGATATATATACACAACAACAAAAAACAGATTTACCGCTAACCATCCGCAAGATTCACATTAAGGACACTATAAAATCAAACGGAGCGCCAACAAATGTCAGCGCTCCGTTTTGTCGTACCGGAAAACAAGGTAGAGTCTGACTTTTTTCGTAAATTTGGCGTTGAATAAGAAAGTATTATATATTATGTCGGAAGAGCAGATGAACAGTTATCGGCTTACGTCAATGGAGGAGCCGGGCGACGAACGCATGGCTCAGATTATGCGTGAGGTTGCCGAGGATGCCCGCGAAAGCACCCGCCGGGCGGGCCGAGCGTGTGGCTGCCGGGATTGAGGCTGCAGCACAGGCCGCACAAGAAAAATGGGGCGAAGCCATAAACAAAATAAAAAATGGCAGCAAGTAATCTACATCGCCCTGTTCTGATTGTGATTGCCGGACCAAATGGGTCGGGCAAAACTTCCGTGACCTCAAAGATACTGCATCACGAATGGCTTGAGGATTCAGAGTATATCAATCCCGATAATGTTGCTCGCGATGTGTTCGGCGACTGGAATAACCAGGATTCTGTCCTCAAGGCTGCCAACTATTGCAATGAATGGAGGGAAAGATGTCTTGCAGAACGTAAGAGCCATATCTTTGAGACTGTGATGTCGGCTATAGATAAAGTCGATTAAGCGCGTCTTTTGTTCCGACTGAGCGACGGCGAACTTGCCAGACGCTATGTTGAGGAACTTCCCAACTGGGCTTCTACCATCCTTCCGAAATAAGCAACGACAAAGTAACCGATGTCATTCTTACGAGCTTGTCATCGGCGAAGCCGCTTTGCTCCTATAATAATTTTCAATCGCAAAGAAATCTCCATATTTGTACCATACGGCATCAATATATTGATAATCAAATATGGTTAGAGTTAAGGAAGTAAAATAATCCATCAATTCAGAACCATCTAAATCAATATAAAGGCGCTGTGTCAAAATGCTTGACACAGCGCCTTTTCTATCCGGATGGGAGGGTGCTGTCAGAATGGTTCAGATGGCAGGAGCTTGGAGGTGAGGCTGATGGGAGCAATCTAGAGATTGTGACCAAGGCCGAACCCTTCAAGCAACGACCCAGATGCGCCATTATGACACGCCCTCTTCACACACCCTCATTCTGTTTACCACAACGAAAAAATATGGCCGGAGGCACCATAAAATCAAAAATAAACCGTAACTTTGCTGCCGGATTACTATCTATCACCAAGAGATTATAGTCAGAATCTCTAATGACTATCGTACCGACTTCCTATCCCCCCAACCACGTCAGTGCCCACCGGTGTTGACGACGCCGTAGGCATACCATCTCACTACACGAAACACTAATATGAAGAACGATATAAGGATTTGCGTAATCGGTCTTGGTTATGTGGGTCTGCCTTTGGCAAGACTATTTTCGACCAAATATCCGACTATCGGGTTCGACATGAATCAGAAGCGAGTGGATGCACTCAATACCGGCCATGATGCAACGCTCGAAGTGAGTAACGAACTGCTTCAAGAAGCAATCAAAGTGCATGGATTCCGATGCACGACGAACATCGACGAAATAAGCAGTTGCAATTTCTATGTTGTGGCTGTTCCCACGCCAGTCGATGACAACAACCGTCCGAATCTAAAACCTCTTTTGGGAGCAAGTGAAACAGTGGGAAAGGTTATCTCAAAGGGGGACATTGTGGTTTACGAATCAACGGTCTATCCAGGAGTCACAGAGGATGAATGCATCCCCCAGGTGGAAAAAGTCAGCGGGCTTAAGCTTAACAAAGATTTCTTTGCAGGATATTCGCCCGAGCGAATTAATCCCGGAGACAAACAACACACCGTTGAAAAAATAAAGAAAGTAACGTCGGGGTCTACTCCCGAAGTGGCAGACATTGTAGATGAAGTCTACAATTCAGTACTCGTGAATGGCACACATAAAGCGCCGTCTATAAAAGTTGCTGAGGCGTCTAAAATCATTGAGAACTCCCAGCGCGACGTTAATATCGCGTTTATGAATGAGTTGGCAAAGATATTCAATGCAATGGGTATTGACACTCACGACGTAATTGAGGCAGCTTCCTCTAAGTGGAACTTCATAAAGCTTTCTCCGGGACTCGTCGGCGGCCATTGCATCTCAGTTGATCCATACTATCTCATCGAAAAGGCGCAAATATATGGTGTACTTCCACGAATAATGTTTTCTGCGCGTCGACTCAATGACGGCATGGGTGCATATGTAGCAAATCAAACCATTAAAGCCATGAATCTTAATGGCGTGAAGGTCAAGGATGCCAAAATTTTAATACTCGGCATTACTTTCAAAGAAAACTGCCCTGACATTCGAAATACAAAGGTTGTAGATATTTACCATACCCTCTCTGAATACACCACTAATATCACTATTTATGATCCGTGGGCAAATCCTGAAGCTGTTAAACACGAATACGGAATGGACATCAAAACTGATATAGACGTTCTTGAAAAATACGACGCCATCATACATGCCGTTGCCCACAATCAATTTTCGAATCTTGATATAGAGGCACTCAAAACATCATCAAATTCTGTAATTTACGATGTAAAAGGCTCACTGCCTCGCCACATCATAGATAGTCGACTATAACAAGCCTTGAATAACTACGAGAACGACCATTTTCCGTCAAAACACATCAACAGATGAGTGAATCCTTACGGAAAGACACAATCCATGGTGTGCTTTGGCGAATTATCGAGACCGCAGGATCTCAGGTCATTCAGTTAATTATTAGCATTGTATTGGCACGACTTATATTGCCCGAGCAGTTTGCAGCTATTGCAATGCTAACTATTTTTACGGCTATTGCAACAGCATTTATTAATTCTGGATTTTCAAATGCTTTAATCCGAAAAGTCGATCGCACTCAAACAGATTGTAGTACAGTATTTTTCTTTAACATCATAGTTTCGATAATAGCATACTTAATTCTTTTTCTTTTAGCCCCCTACATAGCTGCTTTTTACAATCTTCAAGAACTTAAACTAATACTTCGAGTTTCTTCGATCACATTAATAATTGGAGCTTTATCCGGAGTACATCGAACATTATTTACAGCACGGATGGACTTCAAGTCGTTAGCAAAATTCAATGTATTTGCTTTGATTATTTCAGGCATTATCGGAATATTCATGGCATATCATGATTTTCAAGTATGGGCTCTTGTATTCCAATCTATTATTTTTACAATAATCGTTACGATTTGCCTGTGGATTAAATCTCCATGGCGTCCAAGTTATGAATTCTCTTGGACATCCTTTCGCGAATTTTTTAATTTTGGATCCAAACTCCTTGCTTCAGGACTACTTGATACCATTTATGTCAATATGCAGTCTGTTGCAATAGGAAAAATCTTCCCCCCTTCTGATTTAGCCTTCTTTAATCGTGCCGAGTCTTTGAAAAACATCTCTTCTTCAACCCCCACTTCTGTTCTTCAATCAGTTACATTTCCGGCTTTATGTAGACTTCAGGGGAATGATGAAGCATTGAGATTCGAATATAGGAGAATGATTCAGGTAAGCGGATTTGTAATTTTCCCAATATGTTTGTTAATCGGCGCAGTTGCTTTTCCGTTAATAAACATTTTATACTCGTCTATATGGATCGCATCCGCAGATTTATTGCAGATTCTCGTATTTGCAGGCATGTGGTATCCTATTCATGCCATTAATTTAAATTTGTTACAAGTAAGAGGCCGAAGCGATTTATTCTTCAAACTGGAAATTATAAAAAAAACTATAGGAGTAGCAGCGCTATGCCTGACTGTGCCAATCGGCCTGGAGGCCATGTGCTATGGCGGTATTGCAGTTTCAATTATCTGTCTAATCATAAATACACATTACACCGGCAAGATTCTTGGTCTTGGCTTTGCCGAACAGATGCGAGACATCTGGCCATCCCTGATACTTTCTTTAGCAATGTTTGCATGCAGCAATGCATTGGCAAAAGCAATGGGTAATGGCTTGCTAAGTTTGACGGTTGCTGTTGGCGCTGGTATCGCATTATACGCCGGTGGGGCCTATCTCTTTAAGTTTAAGGAAATCGCGTTATTAAAAAGCATTCGGAATCCGAAGAACAATAACTCATGTATCTGACTAATAATGAATATATTACCCCCCCCCCAAAAAAAACACAAAATCGAGGGAATCAAATCTTGAATTGCTAAGGGTCTTAGCGATGTTGTCAATAATTGCGCATCACTACGTGGTAAATTCAGGTATTGCAGACTCTTTCGTTTATGATCAAAATATAACCTCGCAACAGTTATTCCTTGAAATATGGGGTATGTGGGGAAAGACCGGCATTAATGCCTTTATCCTGATATCAGGATATTTTTTGTGCAAAATGCAATTAACCCTCAGGCGCTATGTCAAACTGCTAATTCAGATCTTTTTTTATGGTGTTGCAATAATGTTGTTTTTCACAGCTTTTGATTATCAACAATTAACGCTAAAAATATTATTTAATAAGACTTTTTGTCTTTTTCGCTACGTAAACCGAGACTTCGTTGCAAGTTTTATGGCATTTTATGCCTTTGTGCCAGTATACAATATAATTATCAAAAATACCAGTAGTCAAAACTTACTTTATCTTGTACTCGGATTATTGTTCTACAGTAGTATCTGCTCAACATTTTTTTTAGCACCTACGATGTTCGAGCCTCTCTGGTATGCCACTTTATATTTGGTTGCAGCTCATATTCGACTCTATCCGAATCAATGGACAGAAAATTGGAAGATTTCATCAATTGTATTGACCGCTTCTGTTTTGTCGGCTATACTGTCATGCCTCTTAATGATTCACATGGCAGTAAAAACAGGCGAGACACTATTTTCCTCATTCAGATGGCATATGGTAGCCGATTCTAATCGATTTTTGGCTTTTATGATCGGCTTATCATCCTTTATTACAGCAAAGAACATTAAAATAGGGCACAGCAAAATCATTAACGGGCTTGCATCCGGATGTTTTGGCGTTTTATTAATACATGCATCGAGCGATACCATGCGACAGTGGCTTTGGCAAGACGTATGCAAGGTGCCCACGATGATTGACGCAGATATGCCTATATTAATCGCCCATGCCGCCGCTATTCCTATAATAATTTTCCTAATATGTTCTTTTATTGATCATTTCTATAAAAGATTCATCGAACCTTTGATTATGAATATAATATTTCATGAACAAAAGAATGAATTAACCGGAGATTATAAAAATCAAACAGTACAATGAAGCAAATTACAGTTACATCCCCACTTCTGCCATCCCTCGATGATTTCAATGAGTTGTTAAAAGAAATTTGGAATAGCAAGTGGATTACAAACAACGGTCATTTTCACCAACAACTCGAAAAGGAACTCGCTCGATACCTTAAGGTTCCATACATCAGCCTATTTACTAATGGCACTCTTCCTTTGATGACTGCTTTACAGGCTCTGAGAATTACAGGCGAAGTAATTACAACTCCATATAGTTTTGTGGCTACTACTCATTCTCTTTGGTGGAATGGCATCAAACCTGTATTTGTCGATGTTGATTTATCAAATTGCGGGTTAGACCCCACCAAGATTGAAGCGGCTATAACCCCCAAAACCACAGCAATAATGCCTGTACATTGCTATGGCAAACCATGCGACATGAAAGCCATACAGGAAATTGCCGACAAATACGGTTTAAAGGTTATATATGATGCCGCTCATGCTTTTGGTGTTGAAGTTGACGGAGAATCCATTCTCAATGCAGGTGATATGTCAACACTTTCATTCCACGCTACAAAAGTTTACAACACTATTGAAGGTGGGGCACTCGTCGTTCACGACGAAACAACAAAAAAACGGATTGATTTTCTTAAAAATTTTGGATTCGCTGATGAGACCACAGTTGTCGCTCCGGGAATTAACTCCAAAATGGATGAACTCCGTGCAGCATATGGCATTTTGAATTTGCGCAAGGTCGATGCGGCTATTGCTGCCAGAAATAAAGTTGCACAACGTTATCGAGAAGAGTTATGCGACATTCCAGGCGTAACATTTTTTGAAGACATTCCAAGTGTACGTCATAATTACTCGTATTTCCCTATATTCATAGATTCAGAGAAATTCGGGCAAACACGCGATTCATTATACTTCGAGATGAAAGAAAAGAACGTTCTTGGCAGACGGTATTTTTATCCTTTGATTTCAGAATTCTCAACTTATAAAGGTCTCCCATCAGCTAATCGCGATAATCTGCCAAACGCACATTATTTGGCTAATTCAGTAATCTGCCTTCCAATGCATCATGCACTTTCGGAAGAGGACATCCAAAGGGTCATCAGCTGTATAAAAAAATGACATCATTCTATACTCCTTCAGAATTAGCAGAAATAGGTTTCAAACGTTATGGGACCAATGTCTTAGTTAGCCGAAAGGCTTCAATATACGGAGCTGAAAACATAACAATCGGCGACAATGTCCGAATTGATGATTTTTGTATACTAAGTGGACATGTGGAAATAGGCAGCAATATACATATTTCAGCATATAACGCATTATATGGAACTCTAGGTATTGTTTTGGAAGATTATACTGGTATTTCGCCACGTTGCTCCCTTTTCAGCGCCATGGATGATTTTTCAGGTGAGTTTTTGATTGGGCCCATACATCGTGAAGAATTAACCAATGTCATTGGTGGCAAAATTACTCTAAAAAGATTTTCCCAACTTGGATGCAATTGCGTGGTTTTTCCTGAAATCACAATAGGAGAAGGTGCAATAGTAGGCGCTATGAGTATGGTAAAAAACGACATGACACCATGGAGTATTAATTATGGAATTCCGGCCAAGAAAGTCGGAGAAAGGAATAAAGGGCTATTAAAGAAACTCCATCATAATTTATGACAATTTAATTGTAATGCTATATTGATTTCATGAAGACAAAATGAAGAAAGTATTACACATATTCCCTGATGATAAATTTTTTGATCAAGTCAGTGACTTTTTTGATTCTTTAGAAGGGATAATTAATGTGTATATTTTTCTTGCGTCTAAAGATTATACTTTCAAATACATAAAACAGGTTGACAAAATTAAGGTTTTCAATAATATTGCACTCTATAGGAACTACATTTCCTCAACCGATGCGGATATTGTCTATCTCCACTCTCTAAGGGATTTATCTGTTTTTGAATATTTTAGTCCAAGTATAAAAGTAATTTGGTGGAGTTGGGGATACGACATATATAATCGGCCAAGTCCCTTATCTAAACCGTTGATCACCATTGATCTCTACAAACACGTCACTAAGCAACTTATTACAGATTCAGCAAAACTTTCACCTTATAAATACCTAAAATATACTTTTTTGAAATTAATCGTTAACAGAAAACTACGAAAAGCAATCCATCGAATCGATTATTACACTCCTGTGCTACCTGTCGAATATAAGCTTTTATGTCAAAATAAATTTTTCAAAGCGAAACCTTTTAGAATTGACTTTGGCCCTGGTTATTGTACCTTTAACAAACTTCATTATAATAAGGGAGCGGGAAATATTTTGATTGGAAACTCTTTTTCACCAACTAACAATCATCTGGATATTTTTCCCCTGATTAAGCATATCAATATCGGCAATCGTAAATATATTATCCCGGTAAATTACGGCACAGGCTATAACATATCAAAGACGCAACTAAAAAATTTATCCGGCCTAAATTCTGATTCAGTTATTTGGCTTGAGAAATATTTATCTCTTAAAGAATATGAAAACATCAACGGTTCTGTTACGCACGCAATTTTCGGGCATGTTCGACAGCAGGCCGTCGGCAATCACAGAATGTGTATTGCATCAGGCATCAAAATGTTCTTTTTCAAAGATAGTATAAATTATCAATATTATAAAGGAATGGGCTTTCATGTATATAGTATTGAGGATGACTTAAACGAGGAAAACCTCGCATCCAATCTGACATATGCTCAGGCTGTTCACAACTATAATTTACTCCTTTCAGTTGCGCGGGACAACAAAAGGAAATATGAAAAAGAGCTAATGAAGATTTGAACATCATGAAATTATCTGTAATCATCCCTGCATACAACGTTGAAAGTTATCTCGAAAGGTGCATAAATTCCGTTCTTAATCAAAGGATGCCATCAGATGATTTCGAGATTATAATTGTTGACGATGGGTCAACTGACAACACATACAAACTTGCCGTCGAATTAGCGGTTCTGCATCCTAATGTTTCTGCATACACGCAGCCTAACCAAGGACAGAGCGGAGCAAGAAACAAAGCGCTGGAAAAAGCAAAAGGGGAATACGTGTGGTTTGTTGATGCCGATGACTATATTCTGCCCGGAAGTATTGATACTCTTTACGCTATTGCTAATAATAAACGCCTTGACGCACTGTACTTTTTGCTCCAGCGACATTACGAAGGAGAACCTACAGCAGCGCAACATTTCGATTGCCGACAGACAACGCTGCCAGTTGGGGAAATTATATCTGGAGCAACCGCAGTAATCGGAGGGTATTACCCCTGCTCATCATGTGCTGCAATATACCGTAGAGAAAAGCTTGAACAGGAAAAATTACGTTTTATGCCAAAAATTTTCAGGCAGGACGTTGAATTTACCTATCGTAGTATTCCTACATTTGATCGAGTTATGTTTCTTCAGGAGGCTTATTATGTCTACTTCACTCACCCTGGCAGCGTAACAACATCCGATGTCCCGGCAATTATAATCAGAAGAATGTCAGGTGATGGACATGTAGCCAAAACTTGCCTTCAATTGGCCGAGAAATACTCGGATAATCAGGCATTGCAAAAAGCCTTTCTGCGCCGCTATCAAGGAATTATGATTGGGGTGTTTGCGACAATGATCAAACATCGAAAGAAATGGCGTCAGGAAGGAATAAACAAATTCCTTCATCAGAGATATCAGGAATTGAATGTATACCCCATAATTGGGCCATCATTGTCATGGAAATGGCATATAATTTCTGGAATCATAAATAACCGTTTTTTATTAAAACTTTATCTACTTTAAAGAATAATCATACTTCTCAGACCATTCCGATATTATGTGGCTGTATCTGATCATATTTTTCATACCGGTGTGCGCCTATATGGCGGGGAAGGCTGAGAACCGCAGCAAGGCGTTCTTGGTGTGCTATATGGGAGCGTTGGCTCTATTCGTGGGATTTGGAGATATGTTGGGAGGATATGACCGATATATCTATGGTGAAGTGTTTGAAAGTATAGCCGGCGGGGTGAGCAATGGGTTTAATGCCCGGAATGCACCTGCTCTGACATATTTCGAGCCGGGTTATACGGCTCTCAATTATGCTATCGGGAGCATTACGGCAAACCGGTATATTTATATTCTTATCGTAACGCTGCTGATATATTTCTGCATGTATAAGGCGTTTGCGAAGAATCTGCCGAATTATCCGCTGGGGATAATTCTGTTTCTCGGCATGGTGTTTTTCTTTACTTTCACTTATCTGAGGCAGGTACTGGCGTTTTCAGTGGCGTGGCTCGGCGTGACGTATCTGATTGAAAAGAAGCTGTGGAAATTCTGTCTGATAGTACTGTTGGTGGCTTTCCTGCACAAATCGGGCATAGTTTTTGCCGCCCTTTGCCTTATGCCGATGAAGAAACTGAAGCCCGCGCTGGTGGTGATTGTTCTGCTGGTGTGCGCTGCAATTGGTCTGTCGGGCGTAACCGGTGCGCTCTACGACGCCTTCTCCAATGTGTCGTACGACGTGAACATGGGTAATTACAACGCCGACTCGGGCGCACGAGTGGCTTACCTGCTCGAAGTGATATTTTTTGTGTGGATAATCCTTGCGAACTATAAGAAAATCGAGGATAACCGCCGCAATATCATATTCCTTAACATGGCGTGGTGCTTCTGTGCGCTGTTGCTGCTGTTTATCCGCTCAAGCGACGGTGGACGCGTGGCCTGGTTCTTCACCTTAGGAATTATCTACACCGTCACGCTGATATGCACCACCGCCGACAACCATCGCCGTGTGAAAAACGGATCCGGGATGCTTATAATTGCTGTGATGCTCGCCCTATACATAAGAGTTTACAATTCGTGGCAAGTATACAACAATCTTTATCCCTACAAGACATTCCTGACCGATGGCCACCGTTATCCTGACTATTCGTGGGAGCGTTTTGAGTATGACCATCGCTACGACCGGGACAAATTCCACACACCTGCCTTCAGGCTTCCGAAATGAAACGCATTGCCCTGATTTCGCTGCATACGCCCACTGCCACTAACTTTCGCGGCGCGAGCGCTCTGCCCTACCATCTGATGGCTTTCCACCCCGATGATGT
>QAKR01000054.1 GCA_003343705.1 Clostridiales bacterium
AGAGCAAGCCGAAAGGCAGGCTCTTGAACAGGAAAAACAAATGCAGAAAACGATTATCGGCATAAAAAAACGGTTCGGCAAGAACGCGATTCTGAAAGGTATGAACTTTCAGGAAGGCGCAACAGCCCGAGAACGCAACGAACAGGTCGGAGGTCATAAAGCGTGAGCGAAAAAGCAGAAGAACTGTATGCGGATATAATAAATCTTCCGCATCATGAGCTGACAACACGGCAGCGTATGCCGCGAATAAACCGCGCCGCGTCCTTCTCTCCGTTTGCGGCGCTGACCGGATATGACGATCAGGTAAAGGAAGCCGGACGGCTGACGGACGAGCGTATAGAGCTTGATGACGGCACAATAAGTACACTGAACGATAAGCTGAACTATGCCGTATCGCTGTCCGATGAGCAGCCGGAAATATCCGTGACCTACTTCAAGCCGGACAGTAAAAAGAACGGCGGAGAGTATGTGACGCATACCGGAGTAATCAAGCGTGTTGACGAATATGAGCGCAAGCTGATATTCACCGATAAAACCGCAATTTCGATAGATGATATCTACGGAATCGACGGTGAAATATATAGTAGTTTATATTGATATACTATTACGGAATGCAATTAACTTATTACAGGAGATAAATCGGAAAGGTATATGCCTTTTCGTTGATGGGACGAATGCGGTCACAGTTATCAATGATAAGACCGGGTTTGATATTCAGCTTATATTTACTCAGAACATCAAAGTTTTTGGTAGGCTTTGTAGGAGCAATACCTTTCTTAACCTCGATAGGGTAAATATCTCCGGCATTCACATAGACGAGGTCAATTTCTTTTTGATCTATATCACGATAGTAAAAAAGAGACTCTTTCGGATCTTTGTTGTACGCATAGAAATTTTTAATGATTTCGCTGACTACATAGGTTTCAAAGAAAGCACCATTCATTGCACAGGATTCCAACATTTCCGCATTGGGCCACTTGCAAAGATAAGCGCAAAGTCCGGTATCCATAAAGTAAAGCTTTGGAGCCTTAATGATTCTGTTCGAAACATTAGACATATACGGCTGCAGCAGGTAGATAATACCCGATGTTTGCAGAATGGAAATCCAACGCTTGCAGGTGCGTACATCAATTCCGACAGTGTTTGCAATCTGATCGTAATGTAGTTCCTGTGCGGTGCGTAAAGCAACCACTGAGATAAAATTGCGGAACTGAAATTCGCTTGAGGCTTCAATGAGCTTCATAACATCTCGCTCAATGTAGGTGTTAACATAAGACTTAAAATAGATATCACGCTCTGAAATGCCGGTGCAGATATCGGGAATGCCGCCTTTGAATATTTCCTCAAAAATTTCCTTTTTGCCGATATATTTTCTGCCGTCATTCTCTCTTTTCTTTATTTCGCTGATTTCAGGATTAAAAAGAGGCGCACTGTAGCCGTTCTTTTCCGCAAAGGTAAATGATGACATGTCAATCACGCCGCAGCGTCCGGCTAAGGAATCGGAAATGCTTTCCTGAAGCTCGAAACGGTTTGAACCGGTCAGAATATACATCAGTTGTCTTTCCTCGCCGTTTTTCATCCAAACAAGCCGCTGTTCATCAATGATCTTTTTAATTTCGTCTAAAAGCTTCGGCGCTTTCTGTATCTCATCAATAACTACAGGCCATCCGTAGCTCTCCAAAAACAATTTCGGGTTATTGACTGCTAACGCACGGTCTTCGCCGTCGTCGAGGGTTACTTTTTTGTATTTGTCGCCGAATAAATGGTCAATGGTTGTTGATTTACCAACCTGCCTCGGACCGTAAACTACTACGCAGGGAAAGGATTGACCTGCAGCGAGAATGGCTTTTTCTACGGTTCTTTTAATATACATGAGAATAACACTCCTTGATAATTTTTGTTTGCTGATTGATCGGCAATATATTATAACCGACTCTAATCTATTCAGTGATTAAAGTATAGCACATTATTTCGATTAAGTCAACATACAAATGCTGTTTTCATCGGAATTATATTATATAGTATACCCACGCATTTATAAAATACTCACTTGAACAAACATAGTAACCCGATTTCTGTAATCGTTGCGCAAGCTCGATATTTCGGAAATACTACATAACAACTGAATAACTGACTTTAATTCGTGCAAGCAGAGCCGGTCGAAAGACCGTGATTTCCAAGCGCCGTACAAGGTTGAGACTTAATAGTATGGAAAAACCATATCTATTGGTCTTGATTTGTACGGCGCTTTTTTTGTGCCCAAAAACACTTGTACGGTAATTGGAGTCCTTTCCTCGGCTTGCCCGGGAAGGGACTTTTTTATGTATGTAAATATAACGGAATTATTTTATATTGCCGACTGTTTCACTGTACCGAACCGAAAAGGAGAAGATGCAGTGAAAAAGTGGCAGTGCTACATAGCCGGATATCCGTAATCTCCCGAATTTTTGAACTTGAACCATTTTCAAAAATTCAATTCAAAGGAGATTACCACAATGAGAAAGCTGTTTTTTGTAAAGAAGAATGTAAACGAACCCACAGGGGCAAGTAATTGGATAGAAATGAATGTTGATGAATTTAATGAATTCATTTCGACGGAAGAAGGAAAAGCAAGGAAGAACAATTTTGCGCCATTGTTCGGCTTTGGTGCAGGTGACGCCGATTATTACATTGAAACGACTCGCGAGGAAGTAAGCAAAATACGCAAAGAAAACAACCGTCACGCATATTTGAAAAGGCTTGAGATGGAATCGGGTTGTGTAACGGTTTCTTTGAACGAGCTTGACCTATACGGCGAGAACGAACAAGAGGATAGCATTGTCGATCCGACCGCCTTTGTAGACAAGATATACATTGCAAAAGAAACCTCGGCGGAGATACAAAAAGCCCTGTCGATGCTGACAGATAAACAACGCGATATTATCTGTTCGCTTGTATACACAGATGAACCCGTAAGAGTTATAGATTACGCAAAAACTCATAACATGACGAGCGTTGCCGTAATTCAAACAAAAGAACGGGCATTGAAACAACTGAAAAAAATATTGATTAAGTTCGGTATAGGGGGTTAATTTTCGGCACTTTTTTCAGCAATCCAATATAGAGAGCAAAAAAGAAAGGAAAGTGCCAATGAATACTAACTTAAAAACCATTTTGGAGAAAAACCACAAAGGCAAAAGCAATGCAATCAAGAGTTTTCAGCTTGAGCGTTTAACAAATCTGACCGGAAGTCAGATCAGAGAACGTGTAAATGAATTGCGGTGCAACGGAGTCCCCGTTTGCAGCGGTCGTTCCGGGTATTACATAGCCGCTTCAAGAGAAGAACTGAACCATACGATCGCACAGCTTACCAGCCGCGTTTCACAAATCAATAAGGCAATCAAAGGACTAAAAGCAACAATGGAGGATTATCATGAATAACAGAACAAAAACAATCTATAACACTTCTATTTACTCTCCCGAATGGGCTGAGATTGACGACTATAACCATCGTAGGCTATATGCCATTCTCGGTTTCAGAACACTCGGAGATTTCCTCGGTATGAGGGTGTACGATTTTCTGAATATGAATCAGAACGACAGCGGCTATGCCGGCAATACAATCCTGGACTTATACAATTTCGTGAATCCGAATAACGAAATAGACGAAGCCATTTATTATGATGCGATCGAACAGCCTATCAATACAAGGCGTTGGATTGCAGAGCATGGCTCAGCCGAGAATATCACAATCGAAGAAATCATCTTTGATCCGCTGATGAATAAGGAAGCTCTGAACAATATTTTCAATAGCATTTGCCGCGCCTTTTACAAATCGAGCGAGTATAGCATCCGCCAATACAAATATGCCTATTTACGTGATGTCCCGAAAAATAAGAGGGTGCCGCATGAACAAGAGTGAAAAAGAGAAAATGGTGCCTGTTTGGTTAAAAACCTGTCTCACATTGGAGGAAGCATCTGCTTGTACGGGTATCGGCGTCGGCAGATTGAAAATGCTCTCTCAGGCAGACGACGGTAAAATAACAATTTGGATAGGTAACCGCAGAATGTTTAAGAGAAAGAAGCTTGAAGAATTATTGGAACAGTCGGCTTCCGTATAGCAGGTGCGATTTTCAGATTCGCACATTGGACGCTCTCCTTGTTATTCGTTATCATATTACCGATGAATAACAAGGAGATGAGTCTATGGCTGCAAGAGAAACTATACCGATATGGGAAAAGAGGAATTTGACACTTGAAGAAGCCGCCGAGTATTTCGGAATCGGGGTGTCAAAAATCAGAGAGTTATCAAATCAAGAGGGCTGCGAGTTTGTGCTTTGGATCGGCACGAAAAGATTGATAAAGAGAACAAAGCTTGAGCAGTACCTTGATAATGCAAATTCGATATAAGGAGGAATGTTTATGAGTTCTGGAAACATAAAATCAAATTCAACTACAAAACGAATGGATAGCA
Source organism: Clostridiales bacterium (assembly GCA_003343705.1). Lineage (GTDB taxonomy): Bacteria > Bacillota > Clostridia > Oscillospirales > UBA644 > QAKR01. Next base: position 4,454 of record QAKR01000054.1, read on the forward strand.
ATAGAGTGAGACTGTATACAGGCGAGTCTCAAAGACCGAACGGAACATATATGTATCGGTGGACAGACGCGCAAGGCAAAAGGCATTACATATACGCCCCTACGCTTGAAAAACTGCGCGAAGAAGAAAAGCTCATAATTGTTGATGAGCACGACGGTATAAAGCAGGAAAATAAGTTGCTGACACTTAATGACCTGTTTGAGCTTTGGAAAGATACCAAGCGTGGAATTAAGGACAGCACATTTCAAAACTACATCTATATGTATAACCTTATTGTTGCACCGAACTTCGGGAAAAACAGAGTTCAGATGATAAAGAAATCAGATGTCAAAAAATTCTATAACCGCCTTGCTGACGGCAAGCGTATGCAGGTCGCAACGATAGATAACATTCATAATGTACTTCACCAAGTTTTCCAAATTGCTGTTGACGATAATATTATCCGTATAAACCCAACGGACAATATGTTGCGAGAACTGAAAATGTCCCGTGATTATCGCTCCGAAAAGAGAAAAGCTTTGACAATCAAGCAACAGGAGATTTTCTTATCCTACATGAAAAAGAACCCGAAGTATCAACATTGGTTTCCTGTGTTCTTCATTATGTTGAATACGGGTATGCGTGTAGGTGAGCTTACGGGACTCAGATGGGTAGATGTTGACCTCGACGGTGGAATGATTAAGATAAATCATACACTGGTGTATTACAAAAAGGCGGACGGCAAATGCAGCTACACTATCAATACAACAAAAACCGAAGCCGGAGATCGTGAGATACCAATGACCGAAGAAGTAAAGTCGGCGTTTCTTGCCGTCAAAGAGTTCTATGATGATATCGGAATGAAATGTAATGCAAGCGTTGACGGGTACACGGACTTTATTTTCCTCAATCGCGACGGAAATCTCCACAACCAATCCTCATTAAACAATGCCATTCACCGAATCAGGAGAGATTGTAACGATGAAATACTGCTAAACAGAAAAACGGACAAAGAGCCGGTGCTGCTGCCCTATTTCACCTGTCATCATTTGCGGCATACTTTTGCGACGCGGCTTTGCGAGTCGGGTATCAATATTAAGGTTATTCAAAATGTATTAGGTCATGTTGACATTTCTACAACAATGAACATCTATATAGATGTCACCAACGACTTGAAAAAAGAAGAAATGCTGACCTATGCGAAGTTTGTCGGGAACAGTAAAGGTGAAATTGAAACGGCTGTTTAAAAAGAGAGATGCTAAGGACATAGTTCTGCAGCATCTCTCTTTTTTTGCACATTTCTCTTTTTTCGATAACTGAGCTATACTAAAGGCACAAAATGAAAGGTGTTTTTAGTATGGATAACAGTATCACGAATATGAAACCGCATCTTGTAAAAGAGTGGTCCGAACGGAATTTGCCGCTGAGTCCCGACAAAGTACCTTACGGCTCAAATAAACTATATTGGTGGAAAGGTTCGTGTGGACACGAATGGGAAGCAAGTGCAAAGGCTCGTTCTGCCGGAGAAAAGTGTCCTATATGCTCCGGTGCAAGAGTTGTTGCAGGAATCAATGATCTGAAAAAGATGTGTCCCTCATTAGCCAAGGAATGGTCAACGAAGAATAAAATAAAACCGACACAGGTTTCTGTCGGTTCTCATAAGAAAGTATTATGGCACGGAAAGTGCGGTCACGAATGGACGGCAGTAATTAAAAACCGAGTGCGCGGTGCAGGCTGCCCATATTGCTCACACAACCTTGTCCTCCCCGGATTTAATGACCTTTCTTCACGCTTTCCAAACCTTGCCGCAGAATGGTCGGAAAGGAACTATCCGCTGCGCCCGAATATGGTTACGGCATTTAAGAACAAAAAGGTGTGGTGGAAATGCAGTCTCGGACACGAATGGCATACTTTGATATCCACAAGAGCCGGAGGCAGTCAATGCCCTTATTGCAGCGGCATTAAATTACTGAAAGGTTTTAATGACCTTGCCACTACGCATCCTGCGATTGCAGAAGAATGGTCCGAAATAAACTATCCGCTTCTCCCCGAACAGCTCAATGAAAAGTCTACGAAGAATGTTTGGTGGAAGTGTAAGGTGTGCGGCAATGAGTGGAAGGCTGTAATCAATGCTCGTGTAAAAGGTGTTTCCTGTCCTGTTTGTGCAGAACGGAGGGTATTGAAAGGATATAATGATTTAGCCACAACAGACGCTGTGCTATGCAAAGAATGGGACTACGAGAAGAACAAGGTTGAGCCAACGGAGATTTCAAGAAACTCTCATAATCGCGCGTGGTGGTTATGTAGTTACGGGCACAGTTGGAACGCGAAAATATGTGAGCGAACTCACGAGGGTAAAACCTGCACGGTTTGCGAATCCGAATTTGATAGTTTGCTCGTTCAGCTTTTGGTTTCGCTATACGCAAAGCAGTATAATATGAGAGTAGCCACATTTGACGATAATATAATCGGGCTGCCGTTGGAAACATACACCCCCGATATGCTCTCTGCTATTGAGCGTGTAAATAAAAAGACAGATAATGAAAATGAAAGGGCGGTTAAAGAGCACCTATGTAAAATGAACGGGATATCGTACTTTGAGGTTTCAGCAAAAACTCGCATTGAACTTGCCGACAAAATCAAAAGGATATTTCGGGAGAAAAACATATACATTCTTTCAAACAGTCAAGAGGATATTGAGCAATGCAAAAAGGCTTTTCTCAGGTGGAAGGACAAAACTCAACAATGATATCACTTGATTTTCTTGGAGTTTTGGTGTATAATGCAGCTATGTTTGAATGAGAGATGTGCTTCTTTGTCGGGCAATCAGGTATATCAAGCTTACACCTTACACCAAAAGTTACACCAATATAAGCACACCGGAATTCTTGATAATTCTCGATATGGCTTTATTTGTGTGGTTTTATTATTGCGAAATGCCCGTAAATGCTTGATAATTCCCGATAATTCCGGGTTTCTGCCCGAATCCCCACGCTTAAATCTCTTGACGCGGACAAGAAGTCCGAAAAGACCGCGGCACCCGCAGAGACAGCGCCCGTTGTCGAAGAGAAAATAGACTTTTCCAAAGTTAAGATAGAGCCGCTGTTTGAGGACTCCGTTGATTTTGAGACATTCTCGAAATCCGATTTCCGCGCGGTTAAAGTGCTTGCGTGCGAAGCCGTTCCCAAGTCCAAAAAACTGCTCAAATTCACGCTTGACGACGGCACGGGCACCGAGCGCACCATTCTTTCGGGCATTCACGCTTACTATGAACCCGAAGACCTTGTGGGCAAGACCTGTATCGCGATAGTAAACCTTCCGCCGCGCCCGATGATGGGCATTGAATCCTGCGGAATGCTTATTTCCGCCGTTCACCATGAAGACGACGAAGAAAAACTTCACCTGCTCATGGTTGACCCGCATATTCCCGCCGGTGTAAAGCTCTATTAAGATGATGTAAAGATGTACCGTTTTACCAAATAGACGGAATGTATTTCATTTGATAAAAACTAAAAAAACAGCGATTTACATCAAACTTTGCATCATTTGATACGGAAATATGTGCAATCAAGAAAAAATCGCATAATCAGCACAATGAGTGGGCAATTCCAATCGGGATTGCCCATTTTTAAAACAAACAGAAATACAAATCGGAATTTGTAGGTGCGATTGATGAAAATTATTGAAGTTAAAGAAAATAAAAAACAATATCTTGATTTGCTCCTATTAGCAGATGAGCAGGAAGATATGGTTGACCGTTATCTTGATAACGGCAAGATGTATGTACTTGATGATAATGGGGTCAAGTGTGAGTGTGTCATAACCGATAAAGAAAATGACATACTTGAAATCAAGAACATTGCGACAGTTCCAGAATATCAAGGGAAAGGTTATGCAAGAGCCTTAATTGAGTTTATTGTTAATAATTACAGAGAACAATACGCCATTCTGCAAGTGGGAACAGGCGATAGCCCACTGACAATACCATTTTATGAAAAGTGTGGTTTTGTCCGTTCGCATATCATATCAAATTTCTTTATAGATAATTATGACCACCCAATCTATGAGAGTGGAATACAGTTGGTAGATATGGTGTATTTGCAAAGACCGTTATAATTTAAATT
>QAKR01000041.1 GCA_003343705.1 Clostridiales bacterium
GTTACCTCTTTGCCGATATCTTCCATGTAACAGAAATATTTATTACTGTTAGGACCGGATATCTGATCACCGCGCATCCATTGATACGTAATTTTTTTACCTGCTGTGTCTATTCCCGAGATATGTGCAGTAAGTTCTGTACAATATTTCCCGGATCCTTCAATTGTTACGGTGAAATCCGAAGACTGAGCAACTGTTACAACTCTTGACCTTAATGCATATGATTCTATATAGTTTGGCAGATTGGCAACCCTTCTGCTCCATAAAGTATACATTGTTCCGGGGTTAAGCCCTGTAAACTCACCGGTGGTGTTCCATGTTGCACCATCGTCTACGGAGTATTCTATTCCGGCTTGAGGCTGAACATTTATAGTTGTAGATGTTCTGTTTATTATCTGAGGTATAGTGGTTGGCATTGCTGCACGTTCAGGTTTTGCTATAACACTACCGGATTTTATGGTTGTCGTTCCGTTAATCGTAACTTCGCAGCTTATAACCTTCCCTAATGAGCCTGTAGCCACAGTATAGGTATCTGTATTCGTTCCTACAGGTGTGTTATCCAAATACCACTGATACTTTAATGTTGCTCCGGTAGGTGCACCTGTAACAGTTGCAACAACAGAGCTCCCGTATGAAGCTGTTTTTGTTAAAGATACGCTTATCGGCGCGGTTGACTTTTCTGTAAATACAGACAACGGTTTACTTGCCGCACTAGTATCAAACCCGGGATGTGCTAAACGTGCATAGAAATTATATTCAGTATCCGGGGTAAGGCCTGTAAACACATTTGATGTTTGCCAGTTTATACCGTCCTTTGAATACTCTCGAGAGCCCAAAGATACTAACGTTACACTGGTATCGGTTTTTGAAGCTAAAACAGGTGCAACAGGTGCTTTTGTTGGCAGCCTTTCGGGAATCACTGCACCTGATGTTATATCTATGGAACCGTCGTTGCTTGTTACGGTTACGGTAAGAGATTTATCAAGCTCGTCGGCATAAATCGTGTATGTCGGAGAATTTTTGCCTACATTCACACCGTCAAGCTTCCACTGATACTGTAGATCTACGCCAGAAGGAGCATTGTAAACAGTTGCAGTTACCGTTTTGCTGTACTTGGCATCTCCTGTAATTGCAACAGACGAAGAGCTTACAGAAATAGCTTGAGAGGAAATATTTACAACCCCATCCGTAGACGTTGCAGTAACAGAAAGAGATTTTCCAAGAGATGCTGAATTTATTAAATATGTTGCAGAATCTGCACCTACATTTATACCGTCCAGTTTCCATTGATAATACAGCTCCGTGTTTGCAGGGGCATCTGTAACGGCTGCTATAACGGTGTTTCCGTACTGTGAAGTACCAGTTATTGATATAGTTTGCAACCCAACCGTAACAGGTACAGAAGTTATATTAACAGAACTATCTTCTGAAGTTACCGTAACAGTAAGAACTTTACCCACAGAAGCCGAATCAATCGCATATGTGGCAGAATCTGTTCCGGCATCTACTCCGTCCAATTTCCACTGATAATGAAGAACTGAACCTAAAGGAGCATCTGTTACGGTTGCCGTTACGGTGTTCCCGTACTGAGCCACACCGGTTATTGCAACTGAGGTAGTTGCTGCCGGGGTCAGAGCGTTATAAGCATTGTTTAAATCTGTATAAGCAGTTGCTGCATTTGTTCCGTTTTTAACTGTTACACAAGCAGATTTGTATGCCAACTGAAGTGTTTGCCAGCTTGATGCAGAATAATCATCTTTATTAAGCCCTTTTACCGTATTAGCAAGGCATTGTAGCGCAAGTGCATTACTGCTATCAGCAACCATAGCATTAAAGGTTGCTGCTCTGTATGATTTGGGAATTGAAAGGCTTGAAGGAAATGCAGCTATCGAAGTAGCTGATCTTTGCCCAAAGTTAGCTGCACCGTAATAAATAGAAGTCCATACGGAATCTACTAAAAAATAGCCCATACCCATCTGCGTACCTATAGCACCTGTAGGGGCTTTAGCAACCCCACTCACAGTACAGTTAAGAATACGCCAAGGAACAAATATTTCCATTACCCAACCATTAGAGGTAATTTTTGATTTTGTTTGTACGTTAAAATAGTCTGCAGGCATACCGTTATATGCATAATGTTCATACCACGCAGCTCCCCCACTCGGATTTTTTTCTGAAATAATGGAACGTGGGTTAAATGTATAAAGATGTGAATATGTTGTATCTACATACATTTTATTAAGAGGATCTAAAACAATTTGAATAAAGTCTCCACCGTTGCAACCTGCACCGTAATCAAAAGCTGAACCTTCAGTTTTGTCTTGTGCTACAACAGCTATATACAATCCTCCGTCATAACCACTTGATCCATCTTGATAATTAACTGCATTGCCTTGACTGTAAGTAGTGTAAACATCATACCCGGGGCATGAGTTTACACTGTCATTGCAGGCATTTTTAACCCAAGATCCGGAAGAATCGACAATTGCACCGTGCCATAAGTTCCCGGTGTTGAAATTAATGAATTCATGATAAGAACCATACCATTCAATTTCATCAAAAAATCCGTCAACAGAAGGAACTGTTACTGCGGCAGGTATTCCGAATTGAGCTCGGGTATCCGTTGCTGCAGAGAATGCCATTGGAAACGCCGATAAAATTGCAAGAATAATAAAACTTGCCATAAGCTTTTTCACTGTTCATACCTCCTAATAAAAAATAATAAATATGCGTAATTATATCATTAATTAATTTATTTGTCAATACATTTTTATACATATGTCTTATATATTTATTTTTTATTTAATATATTTTTAACTTTTACCATTTTTATATTGGGAGTAAATTGTTAAACTTATAAATAAAAAACCATAGAGATGGCGTTAATATGCCACTTCTATGGTTTTATACATCCCTCAAAACCTGTTTATAAAGCTTATTCCAAAACCTTATAAACAGTAAGAGGTTTTAACATTAAATATAAGAGGTTATTTTAAAGTATATCAATTTTACCTGCAACATATTGGAAGATTTTCATTGCATCCGAAAGGTCTATCATCCCGTTGCTGTCAATATCGGCAGCATCTATCTCGCTGCCTTTAAGGTCTGCTTTTCCTGCGACATTTTGGAATGTGAGCATTGCATCCGCAAGAGATACTTCGTTGTCGGCATTTACATCACCAGTAATTTCGTGGGGTATAATATATCTGGACATATAAGCAGAAACTTCCGCATATATCTCAAGAATTTTTTCATCACTATCTTCATTTATCGAACGTTCAAGTTCTTTAACTTTAGCTTCGGCTTCAGGTAAAAGTTCAGGGGAAATTGAATCTTTCTCTTCAGAAATAAGCGTTTGATAATATGATAAATCAGAAATTGCATCCGCTATGGGCGATGGCTCTAATGTCATAATGGATGACATAACGTCATCGGCTTGTGCATAAAGCTCATCAGATCCAAATCCGACAGCTTCTTCAATCGCCTTTTTAAGAGATTCATATCCTTGTTGAAAAGCTTCCCAGGATTCAGCTGTAAACATTCTAGGGTTATTTCCCATCAGCTCAAGTATAAAATCAATAAATTTAACAATATTTTTAGCATACTCAACAGGTATAAAAACGTTATCTGCTAACCGTTCATCAACTATTCCTGAAAGCTCTGTCAAACGTTCGTCACTCTCTGGGACACGAATAGCATTTTCAAGATCTTCAATGGCAGATAACAATGCCGAAAGCTGCGCAGGATAAAACATTGCGGGAGAATACATCATATATTGCATTTTAATACTTAAAACAGTTTGCATTGCATTAAGATACGGTATATATTCAATAGTTTGAAAACTCGTCTCAAAATCCATATATGCATTTTCATATTCTTCACTGTTTGTACAACCATCGTCTAATAATTTCTTATAAGCATCTAAAGCAGATTGTAACTGTGCCCAAGATGCAGCAATATAATCGTCTTTATTAAGGCCTTCAAATCTTTCAAGCATATTAAAATATTTGTACCAGTAGTCAAAATCATCAGCCATCTGCAATGAAAAATAAGCTTCGCTTAATTTTTCATTAAGTTCACTAAATTTTTCATCTGCCGGGTTTTGTGATTCTGCCACAGCTTTAACTGCTTCATCATATATACTTTTAAATATCGAGAAGCTCTCTACTGTATATAATTGTTCATTTTTTAAATCAAACTGTGTTCTGTAAAGAAATTCTTGCAGGATATATAAAGGATATTTTTGAAGACCGTCTGCGGCTTCAATAAAGGAATCTAAAAGCTCATTTAAATTTGTATAATCTTTTGCTTCAAGTGCAGCAATACATTTATTATATGCTTTTAAAAACACCTCGTATGATTCAGGGTAGAATTCTTCTTTTTCAGGTAATATGCTATATTCGTTAAGACTGTCTACCTTAAAACCAAGTTCACTTTTATCAAGATATACAAAACCCAATGACATCATAAAATCTTTTATTTTATCATTAAACTCATCAATTGTTAAATTTTCTTCGGTTACGGCAAGGTCGTTCAAAGTTTTAATAAGCCCGTCAATTGAAACGTTTGCCTTTGTACTATAAAATATTGCAGGAAAAAACTCACGCATATTATCTGCATTATATTTTATAATTGCTCTCATGCCTTCAACGGTTGGAACAAGCTGAGAAACGGTTTTTAAAACATTAATGCTTGCTTGTTTAATTTTCTGAAGATCTTTATTTTCATCATTATATAGGGTTGTAAGATTTGCTTTTGCATCTTTATAACTTTTTGAAGATTCTTCAGTATAAAATGACAAATCATAAATAAAATAGAACAAGTTCTTAGGTTTTTCAAAATCTGTTAATAAATTTTCAGCTAAAGTCAAAGCATTAAAGTCAGATTCAGCAACCAGCTTATCAGCTTCTTTAATATACTCATTTAAACTCTTTTCGGAAACACCGTATGTATATGCAAAATAAAGGTTCGTAATCAGATTACCTAAGTCTTCATCAGAGTAAGAGTTCGCCTCAATCCCATGTATCTGTGTGAAAAAGCACTCCAAAAACGTCATATATTCTTTTGCTTTCTTTTGTTCTGCCGAAATTTCTTGGGCACTAAAAGAAAAAACTGCCAGTGAAAAAACCAACGCAACACAAAGTACGCTCGCCATGATTTTTTTAAACATAACATTACTCCTTCAATTTCTTTATATTTATTTTAGCTTCTTTTCAGAAGTTAAAAACATTTTAAACTGTTTTTACAGAACACCACACTATAAGATTTTACATAAATAATGAGCAAGTCCTAATTTGGCTTATTTTTCCATTATTTATATTATATAATATATCTAAATAATTGTCAATATAAACTTCAATTTTTCGCTATATAATTTCCATATATCAAAAAAGCAGGTTCATCTCAACCGGTTGAACGGAAACAACATCCGGAAAAACGGATACGTTAAAAATCGGTACACTTCGGTATTCTTCTGAGGAGACAACAATATTATATACACCATATGGAAGAATTTCTTCTTTTGAATTATCAGAAACCTCTTTCGGTGGTGCTGGAACAGATATAACCGGGGTATTACCGCTTGCATCCGTAATTGTTTCGACAAACAAAATAGGTTCTGTTCCGTTATACTTGCTAATTGTAACTTTCGCATTGGAAATAGCATTTTTTTGATTTGCCGAATAAACATTTACTCGTATATATCCCGTACCTGTATACCTGTCAAAGTCATCACAAGTGCTCCCTCTACCTGAACTTGCAGGTAATTTTATTTCGGGAATATTACTATTCGGTTTTTCTGTTTGAGTAATTCCGGCTTTTACAACAATTTCTAAATTATCAATTTCTTTTTTCACAGGCTCTTCTTTTCTGATTAACTGAACCGTACCGCCGCAGACACTTAATTGCTTCATATATTTTGCCTTCATTTCTTCAAACGTCATATAATATACCTCCATTTATTTATTATAATAAATTATATGTCAAAGTTCATATATAATTACCCTATGTTTATTAAAAAAAGCAGCTAAATATTTCAGCTGCTTTTTTTAAAAATATTATATCAATCCGATCTTTCAACAATTAATTTATTGCTTTCAATACGTAACACTTTTATTCTTTCGCCAACTTCAAGCATTTCGTTTTTTTCTGTTTGTGCAGACCATTCTTTCCCGGCAACCGAAACAAGACCTGGCCGGGAATTATAACCAATCTCTTTTATAACAACCCCTGTCATTGAAACGATACGATCATAAAAATGCTTTGCAGTAATCTTTTTAAAAAGCGGTCTGAGTATAAGAAAAAGTATAAACGAAACAATGACAAATACAATAAGTTGTATGATTATATCCGCACCGAAAAAAGCTGCAATCAACGAACCGAGTGCCCCTATTGCAAACCACACAGCAAACAGCTGCAGGCTGACAGCTTCTGCAATAACAAGAAAAATTAAGACAACAAGCCACATAAGCTCATAATCCACCACATTCACCTCACTTTTAAATATAAACATATTTTTATTAATTATTCAATAATAGCGGCAAATATTTTTCATCGGAATATACTATATTGAAAAGGAGGTATTTTAAATGCAGAAGTGTATACTTGTAAAATCCGTAACACATGCTCAAAAAGCTAAATCACTGTTAAGCTCAAAGGGTATTTCATCATATATTTCAAAGCAAAACTATTCAAAATCACTGGGTTGTGCATGGTGTGTAAAAATCGAATCAGGCGATATAAATAAAAGCATAAATGTACTTGAAAGCGGCGGCGTAAAAATGACCGGAGATATTTTTGATGTTTAAACGCGTCTACTTTGATAATGCTGCATCATCTTACCCTAAACCGCAAAAAGTTTTATACGCCGTGCGCGACATTTTAAACGAAAACACCTCCAATGCCGGGCGAAGCGGACATTATATGTCTGAAAAGCTGGCTGCAAAAATTTATGATGTCAGAAAAAAAATCGCCGCGTTTTTCGGCACGGACGAAACACTTGTAGTTTTTACTCAAAATGCAACACACGCAATAAATCTTCTGTTTTTCGGGCTATTAAAAAGTGGAGACGAGGTTATAATTTCAGACCTTGAGCACAATGCTGTTTTACGCCCATTAACTGCATTACAACGCCAAGGAGTTTCATTAAAAATTTTTAAAACAGGAGAAAACAGCATTAAGAACTGCGAAGAGCTCATAACAAATAAAACAAAACTTATATTTGTTACAGGTGCTTCAAATGTTACAGGAGAGGTTTTACCTGTACCTGAGCTTGCTGCCGTTGCAAAAAAACACGGAATATATTTCGGCGTTGACGCAGCACAAAGCGCAGGTGTTATATCTTACAATCTTCAAAACGACAATATAGATTTTTTATGTGCAACGGCGCATAAATCATTAATGGGAATTCAGGGTGCTGGATTTTTAGCTATGAAAAACGCCACTGAAATTATGCCTCTTATATACGGAGGTACAGGATTTGAAAGCTTAAATCCTGAGCAACCTTTAATTTTACCCGAAGGCCTTGAGAGTGGGACACTTATGTCCCCTGCAATTATCGGTCTTGGTGCAGCAATAGATTATATATCAGAAAATAAAAAAAGTATTTATGAAAAAGAAAAGATGCTTTATTCATATGTATACGATAAACTTTCGGCAAACAATTTAATTATAATTTATTCACAAAAGACCTTTGGAGTTCCTACACTTTCATTTAATGTCGGAAATAAAAATTCCGAAAATGTTTGTGAGTATTTAAGTAATAACGGGGTATGCCTGCGCGGTGGATATCATTGTGCCCTTCTCGCACATCAAAAACTTGGAACAACAGACCAAGGAGTCTGCCGTTTAAGCTTTTCACCATTTAATAATATCAGCGAAATTGATTATTTTTGCGATCTTTTAAGACCTAATAAAATTTCAAATTTGTAGATTAAAATAAACTTGTATAAAAGTATATAAGCACGCAAAAAAGAATTTTTTCTTTTTTGCGTGCTTTATTTTATGAAATATATATTACCTCTAAAAATTATAAATTATCCAAACTGTTTTAATACCAGACAATTCTCAAAGTTTTCACCACAACAAACCCCGACCATAAAAAATTGACTTCTCTGTAACTCCCCTAAAAATTAAAACTTGACAATTCTTTTGTAGTACCATTTCATTCTCAAACTTTTCACCACAACCGAAAATCCGCCCACTACGTGGGTAAAGCC
>QAKR01000034.1 GCA_003343705.1 Clostridiales bacterium
GTTTTGAATAGAATGAAATATGATAATAAAACAATCGATACAGTATGCTTTTTGGTGAAAAACCATTATACTAAGTTGTTGTGTGAAAAGTCATTTATTAAAATGTTTATGAAAACTTGCGGTGCAGAGAATTTCAAACGGCTGCTTGCTGTTATGCGTGCAGATAATATTGCAAAAAACGGGGCTGCCCGCGATCGTTTAATGCATATTGATAACCTTGAAAATCTTTTTAATATAATAATAAAAAATAACGAATGTTTTTTATTAAAAGATTTAGCTGTTAACGGCTCGGATCTTCTTGTTCTTGGTTTTTCAGGTAAAAATATTGGAGATTTGCTTGACATTATCCTTAATAAAGTTATTACAGGAGAGATAGAAAACGATAGAAATAAAATTTTATCGTCAAGTTTGTTAAAGGAATTAACACAAAATAATCCTTGACTTTTAACTGAATATATATTATAATATTATTACATATAATTTTGGTGGTGAACGTAATGAAACAAGGAACCGTATGGGTTTTAACCTTTTCCATTATACTTTTTGGAGTATTACTCGGCTTCGGTCTTTATATGCCGGCAAACAGAGCAGGGCTTATAATAGCAGGCATAGTATTCTTAATTTTCGGTATCGGCGTATCTTTGCCGGATGTAATTCCTATTATAAAAAAGACAAAACGTGCGCATGATATTAAAACAGGCAAAATAGATCCTACCAGAAAACTTTCACATTATAAAGGCAGACGCAGAAGTGCCAGCCGTTCGTTTATTTATACAGGTGAAGATGAAGAAGCACTTGAAGATCAACTTCGTAAGCAAGCTCTTGCTGAAGAAGAACTTTCTCATATTGCTGCTTCTGAACAATCACCGTCCAACACATAAATTTTTCTGCTTACTGAGCAGTCGCGAGAGAAAGCCGAAAGGCTTCTTTTGAGGAAAGTCCGGGCTCCTATGGGCATGAATAACGGATAACGTCCGCCGAAGGCAACTTCCGGGACAGTGCAACAGAAAATTACCGCAGGCTTTATGCCTGTAAGGATGAAAAGGCGAGGTAAGAGCTCACCGGGGCTTTGGTAACAAAGCCTGCTGTGTAAACCCTATTCGGAGCAATGCCGCATATAAGACACGCCGCAAGGCAGCGCCGCCCATCGCGTCTTAAAGGCAGCTGGAGATATACGGTAACGTATGTTCGAGATAGATGATTGCATAAAACAGAACCCGGCTTACGGGTAAGCAGATTTATAAAAAAGCTTAAAGATGTGTACATATATACACATCTTTTTGAATTTTATGTTACATTAATCCACATGAGTATATATGTATTCATATTGTCCCCACTTTGTCACCACAATTATGATATAATACATCTATCAGAAAACTTTATATACATATATTCGCAAAAAGCGGAGTCATAAAGTTAAAGTAAAAACCCCCGGCGCTATTGCGCCGGGGGTTTTATGTTTTTGAATATTATCGCATCATCATGTCTTTAACTTTCATAAGTCGGCTTGTGTTACTTCTTTCATTTTCATCAAGCTTTGAAACAATATATTTAATCGTTTCCTCTTGATCAGGAATCATAACATGTTCAAGGGCATTAACCCTTCGCCTGGTTTTTTCTATTTCCTCAGCCAAAAGCATTACAGATTTTTCTGTTTGAGCAAGCTCTAAGAGTTTTGGTAATATCTCTGCAAGACCTCCGACAGCTTTATCCAGTTCTCCGGAAGTAAAAGCAAAACCATACGGATATATATCACTTTCTTCATTTGACATTTTATAATTAAAAACAGGAACATTGACACTCATTATATTTTTAGTTTCAGCTTCAAGTGATACTTGTTGTTTAGGATAACACAGTGCCTGTTCAAGGCTCTGTTCACTCATAGTTGCACCGGCAATAGAAAAACTCGCATTTATATCAACCAGCTTATCTTCAATTTCAGCGCGTAAAAGCCGATTTTTACGCACAAGTTCCAAAAACTGCTTAACCATTTCGTCTCGTTTATCTTTTAGCAGCTTGTGGCCTCGACGTGCTGTTTTTATCCGTTTTTTCAACTTTGTCAATTCCATTCTTGTGGGATTGACTTTTATTATAGCCATATAGCGCTCCTTTCAGCTAGATTATATGAGGATGATTTATTTTTTTATCTTTCTAAAGCTATTTTTTCGCAAAGCTCATCATAACAAATCCCACAAGCTAACGCTTCTTGCGGTAATAAGCTCGTAGGCGTCATTCCCGGTAATGTATTTGCCTCTAAACAAAAAGCATTATTTTCAGAATCTAAAATAAAATCTATTCTGGAATAAAAACCCAACCTCAAAATATTATGAACATCAAGAGCTTTCTGTTGTAATAAAAGGTATGTTTCTTCAGGAATAAGAGCTGGACAAATTTCTTGCGTTAATCCTTTTTGGTATTTATTTCTATAATCATAAAAACCTTCTATTGGCTTGATTTCAATAATCGGTAAAGGTTTTCCATCTAGTATTCCTACAGAAAATTCTCTTCCTTCGATTTTATCCTCAATGATAATATGATCTTCATATTTTTCAGCAGTTTTAAGAGCCTGCTGTAATTGTTCTTAAGTTTCAACAATAGTAACACCTACACTTGATCCGCAACTACAAGGTTTTACCACACAAGGAAATCTTATATTTTTAAAATCATAATTATTATTTAAACAAACATACTGCCAATCAGCAGTTAATATATTTTCTAATCGTAATAATTTTTTGGATAAATCTTTATCCATAGCTATAAGGCTTCCGACATATTTTGTTCCGGTATATTTAATGCCATAAATATCAAACAAAGCTTGTAACTGTCCGTTTTCTCCGATTGATCCATGTAATGCAAAAAATACAACATCTGCTTCTTTACATAAATCTATAACACCGTTACCAATTAAACTATTATTATTGTTCACACTGTTTTTAATTGAAATTAAGTCAGGTTCATGTTCAGGAACGGGGTAAAAAAATCTATCCTTTGATTTTTTATTTTTATATACGGGATTTATATTTTTATTATTTAAACCTAAATATAAATCAAGAAATAAAACGTCATGACCTCTTTCTATTAAAGCATTTGAAATTAATGCACCCGATGAAAGTGAAACATCTCTTTCAGGGCTAAGTCCTCCTGCTAAAACAACTATTCTCAATAAAAACACCTCAAATAAATATATGATAAATTAATAAATAATATTTTATAATTTAGGCGTTATTTGTCTTGGAATATTTATCATAATATTTTTGTCTTATTCTTTTGAGCTCCCCTCGAGGGAAAATGCTTAAAAGTTCCCAGCCTATATCAAGAGTTGTTTCAATAGAACGATTTTCATTAAACCCTTGGTTTAAATATTGTGCTTCAAAATTATCAGCAAACTGTGCATACAA
Source organism: Clostridiales bacterium (assembly GCA_003343705.1). Classification (GTDB taxonomy): domain Bacteria; phylum Bacillota; class Clostridia; order Oscillospirales; family UBA644; genus QAKR01. The sequence continues at coordinate 3,399 of QAKR01000034.1, forward strand.
GCGGTCTATTGGTGTAAGAGCTGCTTCGCCTAAAATTACCATTAATTCTTTTGCTTCCTTACCTCTTGCATAACATGCGAACAGCTGGTTCATCAAATCAGCGTGATCTTCGCGGGTCTTCCCTACACCTATTCCTTTATCCTTCAAACGTGAAAGCGACGGTAAAACGTCAATAGGAGGTGTAATACCTTTTTTACTGAGCTCACGAGAAAGTATTATTTGCCCTTCAGTAATATATCCAGTTAGGTCGGGAATGGGATGAGTTTTATCGTCTTCAGGCATTGTAAGAATCGGGATCATTGTAATACTGCCTTCAGTATCTCTTTTTCTTCCAGCACGCTCATACATGGTAGCAAGGTCTGTATACATATAGCCAGGATAGCCTCGTCTGCCCGGAACTTCTTTACGTGCTGCCGAAACTTCACGTGTAGCTTCCGCATAGTTAGTTATGTCGGTTATAATAACTAATACGTGCATACCAAGGTCAAAGGCTAAATACTCCGCAGCTGTTAGAGCCATACGTGGGGTTGAAATTCTTTCAATAGCCGGGTCGGAGGACAGATTTATAAATAAAACCGTTCTATCAATAGCACCTGTTTTTTTGAAGTCTGAAATAAAGAAATCGGCTTCTTCAAAGGTAATACCGACCGCAGCGAAAACAACCGCAAACTTACTGTCTGTATTTAAAACTTTTGCTTGACGTGCAATTTGTGCGGCAAGATTAGCGTGGGGTAAACCTGAACCAGAAAAAATAGGAAGCTTTTGGCCTCTGACAAGAGTATTTAACCCGTCAATAGCTGAAACTCCTGTCTGAATAAACTCAGACGGATAATTTCGTGCAGCAGGATTCATAGGCTCTCCGTTAATATCCAGCATTTTTTCTGCAAGGACAGGAACACCGCCGTCCTTAGGCCTGCCTAATCCGTCAAAAATTCGACCGAGTATATCAGGAGAAACACCAAATTCAATACCAGTTCCTAAAAATCTTGCTTTGCTTTCCGCAAGATTCATACCGGCAGAACTCTCAAACAACTGAACAACTGCATCGGATCCGTTTACTTCCAAAACTTTGCAGCGACGTTTTTCGCCGTTTTGAAGCTCAATCTCGCCAAGTTCGCCATAAGTTACACCTTCAACTTTTTTTACAAGCATCAAAGGGCCGGCAACCTCTTGTATTGTTTTATATTCTTTTAACATATTACTCCTCCTCTGATGCAAGAGTTGCCTGCAACTGTGCAGCAAGTTCTTCTTCAATTACATCAAATTCCGCATTATATTCAGTATTTGAAAACTGTTTTGCAAGCCCGATTCTGTCTCGGACAGGCAAACTGATAAGGTCAAAGAATGATGCGCCTTCATTTAGGCACTCCACTGCTTTTTTATAATATGTCATAATAATTTTAAGCAAACGCGCTTGCTTTTCAAGGGCTGCAAATGCGTCATTTTCATTAAAAGCATCTTGTTGTAAAAAGTCTTCACGTATACTTCTTGCAGCCTCTAAAATAAGTCTGTCAGGGTAAGACAAAGCATCAACACCAACAAGTTTTACGATTTCATCAAGCTCACTCTCAATTTGTAAAAGCTTTAAAGCTTCTGTACTGAGTTCTTTCCAATGTTTATCTATCTGTGTAGTAATATAGTCTGAAATACGATCAAAATAAAGTGAATATGAATTAAGCCAATTTATAGCCGGAAAATGTCTGCGATATGCAAGGCTGCTGTCAAGACCCCAGAAGACTTTTACTATACGCATTGTAGCCTGAGCAACAGGATCGGAAAGATCCCCACCTGCAGGTGAAACAGCGCCAATCGCAGTAAGACTTCCGCGACGTTTATCTGAACCTAAACAAACAACATCACCGGCACGTTCATAAAACTGAGCAAGACGTGATGTCAAATAAGCAGGATAGCCTTCTTCTCCGGGCATTTCTTCTAATCGGCCGCTCATCTCTCTTAAAGCTTCTGCCCAACGTGAAGTTGAGTCTGCCATAATAGCAACATCATACCCCATGTCTCGGAAATATTCAGCAATTGTAATACCTGTATAAATTGATGCTTCTCGTGCGGCAACAGGCATATCAGAAGTGTTTGCAATCAATACTGTTCTTTGCATAAGTGATTTTCCTGTACGTGGATCTTTCAGCTCCGGGAACTCCATTAAAACATCGGTCATTTCATTACCGCGTTCACCGCATCCTATATAAACAACAACATCAACGTCTGACCACTTTGCAAGTTGGTGCTGAACAACTGTTTTACCGCTTCCGAAAGGCCCCGGAATACAAGCAGTACCGCCTTTAGCAAGCGGAAAAAAAGTATCTATTGTTCTCTGTCCTGTAACGAACGGAACAGACGGAGCTAATTTTTCAAAGAATTTCCTGGCACGGCGAACAGGCCAACGCTGCATAAGCGTAACTTCCCTATCCCCATTTTCTGTTTTAATAACAGCTACCGGCTGTTCAACAGTGAAATCTCCGTCCTCTATTTTAACAATCTCACCCTCAATACCATACGGAACCATAATTTTATGAAGTAAAACTTCCGTTTCCTGTACAGTACCTATGATATCTCCTGCAATTACCTTTGCGCCTATTTCTACAGTAGGAACAAAAGGCCATTTTTTCTTTCTATCAAGGGCAGATACATCTATACCCTTTGAAATATTTGCACCGGCGATTCTACGCATTTCTTCAAGAGGACGTTGTATCCCGTCGAACATGTTTGTCATAAGGCCCGGCCCAAGTTCAACAGAAAGTTCCATGTTTGTAGAAGTAACAATATCTCCGGGGCCTAAACCTGCAGTTTCTTCATATACTTGAATAGAAGCTTTATCGCCTCTCATTTCTATAATTTCGCCTATAAGTTTTTTAGCACCGACGCGAACAACGTCAAACATATTAGCAAAAGCCATATTTTCCGCAACAACAAGAGGCCCTGCAACTTTTATAATTTTACCTTCGTTCATAATGTCCTCCTAATTAGCAATATCTGCGCCGATTGCTCTTTCAACCGCACGTTTTATAGCGGCCATACCGGAGCCGTCCGCACCCTTTTTACCGGGCAGGGGTATAATAGCGGGAAGATCAGAATACATATATTTGTCCGTCGCTGTTTTCATTTTCCCGTATAAATCTTCTATTATAAAAATAACCGCATAGTCTTGTAAAGCAAGATCATTTAAAAGTTTTGATGCCTTTTGAAAAGAGGTTTCCACAAAAACATCAAACCCGATTGCCTTGTAGCCCAAAACGCTGTCACGGTCGCCTATTATCGCAATTTTATACATACCCGAGCCTTAACCTTTCTCTTATGCGTTCGCCCGACAATCCTGCAAGCTTTGCCGAAATTGCAACACGCAGGTTTTTAATCTCCTCGTCCTTTGCAAGTAAAAACGATAGCGGAACTTGCGGTCCGAAAGGTACATAGCGAAAAGATTGTATCATACTTATAGAATAATCCTCAATGGCTTCTTCGATAGCTTCAATGTCAACATTAGCAGGATTAATCTTTTCTGCCATTGAAGAATATATAGTATTTGCAAGGGCATCAATAAATGCCGCAATCGGCTGATCATAAAGATCTTCATAAAATTTAAGCTTTATACCGTTCTCACAAGGTATAAAAACTTTCTCAAAAAATTTATAATCCTTTTTTATTTTACGCAACCTAATAAAAGCCGAAATATTTAGTAAATCGACCTTTTTTGTAAAGTATACATACAGAAAATCAAAATCAGATTTTTTAGCTCTGTTTAAAATATCTTCAAAACAAAACTTATCACAAAAAATATCCAACTGTTGGGGATCTCCGGTTTTTGCATATGCTTCCACGGAGTTTTCAACAGCCTCGTACATTTTTTGTGAAAGAACGCTTTTGTCCCTATTTGATACAGCTGAAAGAATAGTCTGTTTTTCTATTGTTCCGTTTGAAAACATCATACGATCCGGGTTAATTCCCAAATATTCTGCTTTTAAAACTGCTTTGATGTTTTGATAATCGTATGGCAAACAGAACAAATCAATAAGAGTCCTGTCACTTACATTTTGCTCTAAAAAGCTATAAACCCTTTCTTGTTCTGCCATAAGTAAAATTTCAAAATCTTCGGGTTTTTCCAGCGCTTTATCTCCGGCGTCATAACCGTTGTCTAAAAGAACGCGAATTACATTTTCAGATGTATCTGATTCAATTATTTTCTCAAATACATCCTTACCTAAAAGCTTAGCTTCAAGCATTTTAACGCGTGAAGAGATATGAAGATAGTCGGTGTCCTTATATTTCGGCACAGTTCTGCTGTCCTTTCCCGAGTAAATTTTTTACCCGAAATGTTATAAACGGATTACTCTATTCATTCTCCGCTTCATTGTTGAATAATATATGTGCAATACCCGGTTCAAGCCTACGTCGATTTTCTGTAACAACGGCTTGGATAGAGCAATTTGTTTCAACATCACCGTTTTTTATTATATATCCGCTCTTAAGTCGGTTTTCTGTCTTCTCGCAAACTGAAAAATTATCACCTAACTTATTTTTAACCTCAACAGCAATATTTTTATCTTTTTCAGAAAATATCAGCTCACCGCCACTGGAACCTTTTGCAAGTGAAGAGAGAAAATTAATATATTCTGTGCCTTTAAGCTGCATAAAATATAGTTCAAGCCTATCAAAGACTTCGTCCATAACTTCACGCTTTGCCGCCAGTATTTGCTTTCTACCTTCAAGAGCAGCAATTGAAGCCGCTCTTGATTTCTCTTCTTCCGCTTCTTTATTTGCACGAGCAATAATAGCTTCGGATTTCTTTTCAACATCCGAAACTGCTTTTGCAACAGTAGCCTCAGCTTGAGCTTTCGCCTGCAAAATAGATTGTTTTGCAGCCTCTTCGCTTTCTGCAAGAATATTTTGTATTATTTTTTCAACTCCGCCCATATTAATCACATCCCGAGATTTAACGGAATAAACCAAAGCATAAGGAAGGATATAAGCAATGCAAAAATTGCATAAGTTTCAACAACTGCCGCAAGTGAAACACCTTTAAAGACTTCATTAGGTCTTTTAGTAAGAATGTTTACTGCCGCTGCTGCGCAACGACCTTGACTGATCGCAGAAAAAAGGCCTACAAAAGCCATCGGGAGACAAGCTGCAAAAATCAAAACACCTGAAAGTAAAGTAGGTGCAACAGGATCTCCGCCCAGAACATTCAGCTTAAGAATTGTTAAAAATGCTATCAAAAGTCCATAAATACCTTGTGTTCCCGGAAGTGCTTCCAAAATTATTAATTTACCGAATTTAGAAGGATCTTCCGCTATAAGCCCGGAGGCAGCCTCACCAACAATACCCACGCCTTTAGCAGACCCTATACCGGACAACAAAGCTGCAAGAGCTGCGCCCAAATATGCCCAAAAAATGCCACTTGACAAGAATTCCATAAAAATTTCCTCCTGAAGTTATATCATTTTAATTTATATCAGAGTAGTTTGTTTCCACCCGAAGAGCATTAAATTCTCTTCCGCCGCTTTCATAAAACTTTGAAAAGAACTCAATAAACTGTAAACGTGAAGAATGTACATAAGCACTTAACGTACTAAGTGCAAGATTGAGCACAGTTCCCAGTGTAAAAATAATAACAAAAACAACTGCGCCTAATAGTCCACCACCAAATAAAACAGCCAAATAATTGAACACCATAGCAATAACGCTTGATGAAAGGCCTAACGCTAAAATTCTTGAATATGATAAAATATCTGAAAGATACCCGGTAATATCATAAAGGCTCAAAATACCGCTAAACAGCTTAGCAATAGGATTTTTCTTGTCCCGACCTTGTGTTAAAATAAGCCCGAAAACCCCTGCAAGTGTTGCATACAACCCTATTTTACCAATGATTTCAGGTACAGGTAAAATTGAGCCAAGCGCAAACACCACAACGCTGATAAGAGTTAAAAGCCATAAACCTACATCACAAAACGCCTCAACAAATCTTTTATCCCTTATTAGCATATACAGCTTCATAAACATACCGATAATAACATGTACAAAACCTATACCAAATGATAAAACGAGAAGCGTCAAAGGTGCATCCATGGGGTTAAACCATAATGCTCGTAATTCAAAAACTTGCCCTAAGAATGTTTCTGAAAATAAATTAATAACATTCCCAAAAAAGCTTCCGAATAATAAACCCCAGATAATAGTAGAAATTCCACAAAGCAAAAACAATTTCAGATTTTGCCTCATGCTTTTTTTAAAATGTCCGAATTTAAGGGCTAATGCACAAAGTAAGGTAAGTATAATACCGTAACCAGCATCGCCGAGCATCATTCCGAAAAACACAAAGAAAAAAGGAGCCATGATAAAATCAGGATCAAGCCCACGGTAAGTCGGAAGTGCATACATTTTTGTTATTGTTTCAAAAGGTGTTGTAAACCCATTGTTTTTAAGAAGAACGGGAGGCTCTTCATCTTCGGCAGGATCGTTGACCTCATAATAACAATCAAAAGCTTCCAACTTCTTTTGAAGCTGCGGTACACATTTTGAAGGGCACCAACCGTCAAGCATAAATGTGTTTTTTGTGCATAAAAGATTGTCACGTACAGAATATAACTGAGCGTTATTTGTTACAATATCGCTTGCTTTTTCAAGAGTCGGTAATTCTTTTGCATATTCAATCAACTGCGTTGTTAGGGCATTACGCTGTTCTTCAATCTGAGCTAATCGCTCGTTTATAAGCATAATATTTTCATCAACAGTGCCATATAGATCTTTGAAGGATACTGCAGCCCAATGAAAAGGAGCCAAAGCAGCTTTAATTTCGACCTCAGTTGAACGTAAATAAATCAGGGCGACATAATACTGTTCATTATCCTGCCCAAGTATTTCAGCATAACATTCAGGAGCTTTTTCATATAACCGTGCAAGATCTTTATCTATCTCTTCTGTAGAAGGCATAACGCCAAGCTCAACATCAACATGTTTTGAAATAGGTGTATTTAAATCAAGAGGGAAATCATTCCAAACAGAGAGAGATTGTAAAAGGGTGCGTTGCTTATTTTCATCTGTTTTAAGCATATTCAATTTATTTTTAATGTCAAGAACTGAATATGCCAAATACAAAACATCTTTATTATTCTTATCAAATTCATTAAAATCATTTCTTGAAAGCTCATGAGGTTTTGTAAATATCGAACGTTTTTCCACACTATATGGATTAAGAATTTCTATGGATTTATCGATATCATCTTTTGCTTTACGATATTTTTCACCGTTTTCATCATTTATATCCCTTTTTAGCAACAAAGACCACTTTTCATCTTTAAGCATATCGCTTAATGGGGTTATATCCACCGATGAAAGCCACATCAGCTCATCGAGTATTTGTTTTTTATTCTTATTTTCGGCAATAAGCGTAATACGCTTCATTTTAACAATTGCCATTCTTCTTTACCTCTTCGTTATACGTCTGATATAAAAATATCAGCCTATAATAGCCTTCACGGCATATTTAACAGCAGCATTCACATTAACTCGTGCTTTTTGCTGTAGCTCATCACATTCTTTCTGCTGTGTAATTAATTTTTTACGTAAAATAAATTCACCCTCGACATTAGCAGCTTTTTTTATCGCTTTTACCTGTAAAAGAGTTTCGTTTTCTATTTCTTCAACCTTTGCAACAGCTTGCTTACTGGCTGCAGCAGATATCTTTTTTACATCCAACACTGCTTTTGCACGAATAGCATCTGCATCAATCTCTGCTTGTTTTATTTCATTAACAACTTCTAGCGCCATTAAAAACACCTCACTTAACACAAAAGTATTATTATTTAGTATAACAGAAATTGGTATTTTTTTCAATACATTTTGGGAAAAAGCTATATTCTTTTGAAAAAAAATCACAGTTTTTACTTTAGGCATATACTGTAACGGTGAAAGGTAGGTTTTAGTATGTCAAACAATTCAGCTTTTTCTGTTATAGGCGGAGACTTAAGACAAATCAGAGTAGCAAATGGGCTTTTTAAAGATGGTTTCCCTGTTAGAATATTCGGTTTTGAAAAGTATGAAGGAATAAAGCTAAATATTGCAGGTGAAAAAACACTTGAAAAAGCCATTACAGGAGCTAAATATATTATTTTACCATTACCCTGCAGTACAGATTCAATCAATTTAAATGCGCCCTTTGCCGAAAAAGAAATCAAGCTTGAAAAAATATATAAAAAAGCATCACCGGGTACGGTTATATTAGGCGGAAAGATACCAAATATTCCGTCCTTTAGACGTGATCTTAAAATAATAGATTATTTCGAGCGCGAAGAGCTACAAATATTAAATGCAATTCCAACGGCAGAGGGTGCAATACAGACAGCCATGGAAGAGTATCCGAAAACAATACATGACTCAGATTGTCTTATAGTAGGATATGGAAGAATCGGTAAAGTGCTGGCCTCCCGGCTTGCCGGGTTAGGGGCACATGTTAGTGTCAGTGCAAGAAAATACAGCGACCTTTCATGGATTTCTACAAATGGGTTTACACCTTGCAGAACAGAAGGTATTGCAGAAATTATAAGCGGCTTTGACATAATTTTTAATACTGTCCCGGCACCTGTAATCGGAGAAAAAGAGCTTACGGCAGCAAAACAAGGTGCACTGTTTATAGACTTGGCTTCAAAACCGGGAGGAATAGACTTTGAAACAGCACGTACTTTAGGCGTTTCAACAGTCTGGTCTCTTTCTTTGCCCGGAAAAGTTGCCCCGATAACAGCAGGTGACATTATTAAACAAACCATACTTAACATTATATCACAGGAAAAATAGGAAGGGAAAATCATGGAACCCCATAAAATAGGATTTGCCTTGTGCGGCTCGTTTTGCACATTTGCAAGAGTTATTAAGCAAATAGAGGCATTAAAAAAAATTGGTTATGATCTCTTGCCCATAATGTCACAAACAGCATACAGTACTGATACTCGTTTCGGCAAAGCCGAGGATTTTGTCAAAAAAATCGAAAGCATATGCGAAACTAATATATTACATACATTACCTGAAGTTGAACCATTTGGACCAAAAGCTATTTTAGATGCACTTATTGTCGCACCCTGCACCGGGAATACAATAGCAAAAATCGCTAATGGTATTTCAGATACAACAGTGTCTCTATCGGTAAAAGCTCATCTTCGTAATGAACGACCTGTAATAATTGCAGTATCTTCTAACGATGCACTTTCCGCAAATGCAAAAAACATCGGTATGCTTTTAAACACGAGGAATATCTTTTTTGTTCCGCTTGAACAAGATGATGCAATTAAAAAACCTCGTAGTCTTGTTGCTGTAATGGAGCAAATTCCCCAAACCCTTGAGCTTGCACTTAAAGGGAAACAAATTCAACCCATTCTTTTATAAGTTTTTGATGCTGTTGCGAAAATATACAAATTTTTTCGCAACAGCATTCTTATTATTTAATTTTGCTTAATTTTATTTCCCTAAAATAAGCATAACAGATCTCTTTACTTGATTTTTTAAAAAAATAATCACGGCAACCATACCGATAAACAGAGAGATAACACATCTAAAAAGATCTACTGCAAAGTCTCCCCAACCTGAAAAATCAAAAATGTTAAAATAATCAAATAATAAACATGGCGATATTGTACAGACCACAGGAAACCAGCTCACTTTCAACATTTGCAACACAGAACTTTTCATATTCACCGCTAATACAACTATCAATATAAGTGAATAAATTAAATAAGATAAAGATGTTCCGTAGGCAACCATATTTATATCTGAATTTCCACCAGTACCAAACAATGCAACAAAAGAAGTTGAAAAGACAGTATTAAGAACACATAGCGAAGACGTAAATATTAACAGTTTTGTATTCCACTTTAAAACACACATTATATTACTAAAAAGCATTGCCGTTGCATAAAAAGCAACACCTATAGTAATAATTTGGGCCGACCGTATACTTTCAACATATTCAGGCAAAACAGCTTTTATAAAAACAGGTAAAAAGAAATATGCGACAACCGATATTATACTCGTTAAGAGGCTTATAATAAGGGTATAGTCCTTTGCATATTGCAAAAGGACATCCTTACTCTTTGTTTCGCCGTATTTATGAGACATCTTTATATAAAAAACCTGTGTAAATGAACTTGGAATAACAACAAGGGTTGAAAACCCAAGTAATGCAGTTGAATAAAGGCCGAGTTTGGCCTCCCAACCCTCCATCATAAACATAATAACAAACCTGTCAACAGACCCCATAACTGTCCATATAAATCCATTTATAAGCAGAGGTAAACCGGAGATTATCATACCTTTAATTATATTCTTATCAAAAGAAAACCGCATAGATGAAATAGTTTTAATATACATTAGAAGTGCTGCAATGTTTGAAAAAACAACCCCAATATAAATACCGTAATATTGAGTATTTTCAGGTGAACGCAACAAGTAAACGGCAGGCAACCCAACGCCTAAAAGAATCACTGCTTTGACAATATTTACGATTGATGAATAAGCAAATCGATCGTCCATTCTTGCTGTTATATCAAAATATGAAAAAGCAGTTGTGATTAATGCTAAAAGAGCCGTTATAAAAAGCCCTATTGCAAACATAGTGTCAATCACGCCGCAAAGCCAAAGAGGCAAAACAACCAAACAGATCAATACACCTGTAATAGAATAAATAATTGTAAAATATGTAAATACAACATTTTTGACTTTATGCGCCTTTTCATATTCACCCGAACCTAAAAGTTGCGGGTAATCTCTATTATATGCATTCAGTACCCCCAGCTGTAAATACGCTGTATAGTTTAAAACCATTGAACATGCGGAATATATACCATATTCAAAAGGCATTACTACACGTTTAGTAAGCAAATTATATAAAAAAGTTATCAAAGTGCAAATTATAGTACTTGCCGAAATATACGCAAAATCCAAGTTCTTTAACTTCAATTTCACTTTTTCAAGCATATTTTTTTCCTTTTTATCCCTTTCTGATATATTTAATTTTATTTATTCTTTTTAAATGCTTAATAAACCGGGTTCAATTTTTTAAACCCGGTATTATTCATATGCATATAATTATATATTATCGTTTGTTAAGAAGAAACTTTCCATGTTTCAATATTGAAAAATAAATAATTTTCACTGGGCGTAAAAGTTCCTTTGACCACACGATTTACCGCAAGAGCACTTTGAGTAAAATAAAGTGGAATAAACGGCATTTCAGAGGAAAAAACCGTCATAAACTCGCGGACGCCTATACGCCCCTCATTAAAACTACGTATAGCTTCAGCCATAACGTTAGAGTACTTAAAACCTATAATAGATTCAAATGACAAAATATCCATATTTGCCGGCATTTTAATTTCGCCGATAAATATATCGTAATTTCCTTCTTTTACAGCTTTTTCGTATTCTTCCCACTTCAATGATTCGACAGTTGCTGTAAATCCGACTGCATTCAAATCTTCTGCAATTTTTTTTGCAACAGACGATTTTGAAAAACTATCATTGTTAACAACAATTTTAATTTCTGCAGGTTTACCATACCATTCAAGCTTACCGTTGTTAACATAAAGTCTCGCTTCATATAAACGGTTCTTTGCAAGTTCTAAAGAGTAAATGTCGTTATTTAATTGCGCCGCGACAACCTTTCCCCATGTTGGATTATAAGGAAACCAAACATCCGTAGCGCACCCGTTTAGGGTCTCTGAAACAAGAGCTTTGCGATTTATAGCATAGCTCAACCCCTGAGAAGCAACCGCTCTATTTGTAAAGTAAACTGATTTCGGATTTATGTATGCAAAAACAAAGTTATTAGTTGTAAAAACTGAAAGTTCTATATTCCCCCGATAATTATTTTTACCTTCGGAAATATTTGCGTACATTGCGTGTACAGAACCGTAATTAAAAGCATAAAGCATTTCTTCTGATGAATTATACTTATTAACCTTTATCTTTTGAGATACCGAAACATCTTCAAGCATAAAATGTTTGTTTGGATAAAGAGACAACCCGTCAGTACCGTCACCGTTTGGTGATGATTTAGGAAAGTACGCTCCTGCACCTATCGGATATTCGTTTTTATCACTACCGGATTTAATTATAGGTATATCAAGTAGATTAACATTATTTAAAGAGGCATCAGTAAATGTTATAACAAAAACATTGTGGGACTGCGCGACATAAGATTTTATATATATAAAACGAGATGCATAAATGGATCCTTCAGCTTTTGCTTTATTAAAAGAATAGACGCAATCCTGAGCCGTTACCGACGTCCCGTCAGAAAAAACAGCATCGCTTTTAATAGTGACAGACAATTTATTTTCTGTCATATTATATTCAGAAGCAAGAATGGGCACCTCAGTCCATTGGTCATTTACAGCGAAAAGTCCGCAATAACAAAGGGAGCTAATGTTTTTATTAGCCATACTTTTAGCTGTGTACGGATCCAGCTTTTCCCCTGTGTACATGGCAAGAGAAAGAGGCTGTAAAGACTCTGTTTGTACAGTGTTTTCAGGCTCCTGAGGTTCTTCTTTAGAGCAAGCACAAACATTAGAAAACAATATAAAGAGGCATATAATTAATAAGACCTCTTTATATATTAGTATTTTTTTACCTGTCATAAGTTTTCTTAGCTCTGTCTACGGCCGTAAGTGCATTTTCAAGATTATGACGGCTTTCATTTAAAACACCGTCCAGATAATTGATGGTTACGGTACGCATTTTCATTGCATCATTTTTAGCTCTATCAACAATTTCGGTAGCACGTTCACGTGCGACAACCATTATTTCCTGTTCATTTAAAATGGCATCAGCTTGGGCTCTTGCACGCTCAACAATAGTATCAGAACTCTTTTTTGCTTTCACGAGCATTTGCTCTGCAGCTTTTTTTGCATTATCCATCATAATATCGCTATCTTGCTTAACTTTACCAATCATTGCATCTTTTTTCTCAAGAATTTCTTTTGACTTACGCATTTCCTCTGGAAGGTTTTCTTTAATGTCATCTAAGATTTCTTTCATTCTTTCAGAATTTATAACGCATTTTGACTTAGCAAACGGAACGCGCATGGCTTCCTCAAGCAAATCTTCAAGCTCCTCAATGCTTCTGTAAAAATCGTTGCTCATAAACTTTTCTCCTTAAACAAAATCTTTGATATATCATTGACAATACACTGCGGAACGATTTTTGAAATATCTCCGCCGTATTTGCCGAACTCTCGTACAACCTTTGAACTAAGACAATTAAGTTCATTCTTTGCCGGTAAAAATACTGTTTCTATGTTCCCGCCCATCATAGAATTTATTCCGGCAATCTCTGCTTCGTATTGATAATCAGTACTATTTCGTACACCTTTTATAATAGCACAAGCCTCTAATTTCTTATATAAATCTACCACAAGCTCTTCACAGCGGACAACTTCAATGTTTTTTCTGCCTGAAAATGTGCATTTACAAAAATCGACGCGGCTTTCAATATCAAAAACATATTTTTTGTCGCTGTTATTACAAACTAAAACGTACACTTTGTCAAACATAGCGCAAGCTCTGTTAATTATGTCAACATGTCCCAACGTTATCGGATCGTAACTTCCGGGACATACTGCAGCCCGTTCACTCATTTTCCGACCTCCTCGAATACACGATATATGAAACTCCTGAATATGAATATCTTTTTTTCAGCTTTAAAACGCCGATTTCGTCAGGTTTTTTTTCATCAGCGGCACACTCAAGAACAACTATACAGGAATCTGCAAGCAACTCTCCCTCGCTAAGATATGAAAGAGCTTTGTCAGAGAGGCCTTTGTTATACGGAGGGTCTATAAATATAACATCAAATTTCTTATTACAAGTATGTTTTAAATATCTTTTATAATCAGTAAGCAATAGCTCAGAGTCTGCTTCAAGGTGTGCACGTTTTGCGTTTTCTCTTACAAGCATAATGCTTTCCGGGTTATTATCACAAAACACGCAATGAGTTGCGCCTCGGCTTAAGGCTTCAAGGCCCAGTTGGCCGCTTCCTGCAAAAAGGTCTAGAACTTCGCCTTTTATATCAAACTGAATTGCACTGAACATTGCTTCTTTAACACGGTCTCCTGTCGGGCGAACAGGCATGTCCTCCCCTGGAGATTTCAACCTTGTCCCGCGGGCTTTTCCCGAAATAATTCTCATCCTGATCCTCTTTTTAATATAATACCGGCGCTGGAATTATTAACCATAAAACAATTTAGTTTTTAGGTTGTTATACAATGCACCTTAATTTTAACAAATCGTCCTAAAAAACCATTTAATATTATAACATACTTTCGAAAAAATGTCAACATCTTTACTTTTTATGCTGATAATACATTAAAGCCCCGGAAACTATTATTACAAGCACACAAAAAATTAAACATAACCATTTAAATATGTCGTTATTTATAAAAGCCATTGCATCATTTATAAACATATCTATTATGAGCAAAACAATAAACATCAGCGATATAGCCGTTGTTATATGAGGCAGAAGTTTTTTAAACATTTTTACTCCTCCGGAATATAAATAAAATCACTGGTTCGTCGGCCTCCGTTATACGGAGTGTTTTCTATCTTTCCATCCCATGTAAGGACAGAGCTCTGTCCTCCGTCAAGATTATATGCAACCGTACAACCCAAGTCATAAAACAAAGTAGAAAGCTCTTCCATTCTCAAGCCTTCCGAATATCCGCTCTGTCGCCCGTCTACAACAATTAAACAGTAATGCCCCGGTTCGTAATAGCCTATTGCAGTACGAGGGTTTGAAGGTATAACTTTCGAATTAAAAGTTGTTTTTGCCTGTTTATTATCAAGTAGCTCCGGCCCGAAAGACCATGCTTGCCATACGCCTCCGTGCTGTGCCTGAACCGTATCAAAATTAAATTCAGCGGCTTCAAAAGTAGCCATAACGCCGTCTTTCCACATAACTAAAACATCTTCATATAAATCGCCGCGATAGAAAACCCCGTTTCGCACAACCACCCCAACCGAGCGTGCGCCGTAATAATCCCCGTTAATGGCAATTATTGCATTGTTATTTTGAGAAAAGTCCTCTATCCCCTGTGAGTATCCGTTACCATATGTGTCATTGGCAAGCCCGGTACGCAAAAACTCTGCACTACGAACATATATATCGGCAACAAAGTATACCACCTGTTTATCATTAACGGTTTTTTGGACTCTATCAAGTTTTACGTTAACGTTTTGGTTTATGTAGGTATTTTCTGTTTTTACAATCTCTCCTGCTGTAAACTTGTCGGCAAATTTTTCAGAAAAATCTCCGGATTGCGTTTGTGCCGCGTCATCGCCGGAACCATTCACAATATTTACGTGAACAGGAATTCCGTTTTTACCTATAACTTCATTTTCTGCGACAATAAGTTTTATAGGTGATTCAGATATCTTTTCAACTATTTTAAAACTCACCGAACAAATCTTTTCCCCAGGAGAATTTGCCGCAAGCAGCAGTTTTCCTTCTTCACGGGTAAATGTAACACCGTTTTCAGGGCTGCATTCTAAATACTCTAGAACATTCGGTAAATATTCCATTTCAAATTCTGCTTTTTCAATCTGGGTTTTCCCTGAAAGCACAACTACAGCAAACAGAGTTGATTTATCCTCAGAAAGCGTAGTGTTAAGAGATAAGGTTATGTCAGCCGCATCCTGATTAATCGACTGATCGGGTTGTAAAACTACACCGCTGCCGCCGTTACGAGGAACTACATGATGAAAAAAAGCAAAGATCACAAGCCCAACACCTGCTAAAACAACATCAAAGGCAATTATCATAAGCACCCGTTTAATATTATTTATACGCCGCCTTTTTATATGTTGTCTGTCCATAACACAATGCCTCCGATAATATTTCATAATAAGTATATCATTAAATTGTGTCTTTTTACAGACTTATAATATTTTACTTTAGCTATAGAATAAAAGCATAGTCTTTAAGTATTTGCAAAAGCAAAAGTCGACATTCTGAAGGAGTAATAAAAAACACTTATTGACGGTTGTACAAAGTTTTTTTATTAACTTAATCAATTTGTATTATATTAATGTATGCTGAACAACGAAAAACACAACCATTCAGCGACATTTCAGGTTGTTTTTTGTTGTTCAGGTGCAAGGATTTAGATGTATATATGTCTAAATCCTTGTACCCCCTCTTCCGCATCCCCCGGCGGAAGTAGGGGACAGACGGCAATCAATGCAAACTGACCGCAGAAACCTTCGGTTTTTGCGTGTTTGGATGGTAAAACTGCCATCCAAACATAATACCGTTCGCAAACGGTATTATTCAGTAAGCATTATATTAAATCATTCTTTTTATTATTATATTTATTTGAAAAATAAAAGGAATACTCATTCAGTATCCCTTTTATTTTAACGCTATAAAAATACATATATCTACTATTTTAACAGATTGTTTTTTACGGAATTTACTTAATTTTTGTAACTAGACATAATTTTTTATTATAAGGTAATCAACATAACAAATATTTTCTAAAAGTATCTTAATCTTTAAATATCAGATATTGCTTAATACCTATAATCATAAATGATATATTAATGATTTACTGAAATATGGATTCTTTCCATGCATACTTACCATTTTAACTTCAGCACATCATTTCAAGAGTGGGGCTGTCACACAGCACCGCCCTCTATTCACCTAAGAGTCATTCTTTATAAGACAAAACAACTTCACATGAGGGCTCAGTTTCTTCTTTACTTACAAGTAAGAACTCACCTGTATCACTGATATAGTGCCAATTCAATGTTTCAAGATTATAACCGCTGCAGTCAGACATTTCTTCACATGAAAAATCAGAAAACCGGCAATAAACAGATGTTATATCTTTTTTACTATCTGATATATAATCCTGTCGAAACAACATTATACCATCAGATCCAATTAATGTGTCACCAATATTTGCATTTATAACCTTCTCTTTTATCACTTGTTGAAAATCCGATGAATATTCCGACATACGGCATAAAACCACATATTCATTCCCTCTATGTTCTGCTTCTGATAAGATTTTCTGTTCAATTACTATAAAAGAGCCGTTACGGTTTATTATTTGAACAAAGTTATATTTCCGATAGTCTTTTTCCACGCAAAGTGTAACCTCGTTGGTTTGTAAATTGATCTTATAAATTCCGTCAAGTGCGGGGAAATAGTAATCATCCCCCACCAAACACCCTTTAACATCTAAGGTAGACATACCGACAACTTCAAAGTTAAACCGCTTTGGGTTATCTTTTTCCAAAAAACCTACAGAGGCCGCCCAAGAATTATAAACAAAGAAAAGAGGTTTACCTGTACGCTTTTCAAGAAGATAAACAAGTTCATTTTCATATGTAAACATATCTAAAATGATTTTGCTTCTAACGTCTTTTATTTCTTTTTCAGAAACCTTTCCGGTGCTTTTTTCATATTGAAAAATGAATGGAGCAGAGTCTCCCCTGTAAAGATAAAACACACTATCTTCTGTGAGCTCTGTTGTTCCGTTTTCCGGCAAATCAGTTCCATCCCTACACAAATAAAGAGAGGTTTCATCTTCATATAGCTTTATTTTTCCGAAATAATTAGCATTTATAGTGACAGAAAAGAGATCTTTTTGTATTCCGTCTTCAAACATAGCAAAAACTACAATGTTTCGTACCGTCAATTCTTCAGAATCCAGCTTTTCTGTTCTTGTATCATAGAAAACAGGCTTTTCCTGTGACTCCAACCTTTGTAATTCTTTGAATGT